>NZ_JAPVZJ010000024.1:0-27910 GCF_041432295.1 Streptococcus sp. 27098_8_109 | reverse complement strand
GAGTTGTTTTCAACTCTTACTATTATACAGACTTTTTCAGACTTGTCAACAACTTTTTCTGTTTTTTTCAAATTAAGTAAAAAGAGCCAGAATTATACTGACTCTTCTATTGATTATTAAACTTAGAAGCACGTTCTTCTCCCCACCAATATGGGATTAGTTCTGCGACTTTCACTGTCTTTCTTGTATTGTAGTCCATCATGAATTCTGCTTCTTTATTTTCAACGTTCAACTCTAAGAGGAACTCTCTGCATGCGCCACAAGGCATACCCGAACTTCCACCATAAGGTGGTTGCTCTCGAAAGGCTAAGACTTTTTTAACCTTAGTTTGTCCCGAAAATTGGTACATATTGAAGAGTGCTGCCCGCTCTGCGCAGAGATGGAAAACACCACAGGTTCCCTCCATACAGAATCCTGTAAATATTTGTCCATCTTCTGCTTCTACTGCGGCAACGACATGATTCGCATAAACAAAATCAGATACTTCATGTGGATTATACAATTTCTGTGCTTCTTCGTACATCTTTTCCCAGATATCCATTGTTGCATCCTTCTTATTTAGAGATTTCTTTTAGCATGTTTTCGATATGCTGGATTGATTTTTCACGGCCTAACAAGAAGATAGTATCTGGCAATTCTGGTCCATGCATTTCACCTGAAACTGCGATGCGAATTGGCATGAAGAGATTTTTCCCTTTGATACCTGTTTCTTTTTGAACAGCTTTGATTTGTGGGAAGATATTCTCTGTTACAAATTCATCATCTGTCATCGCTTCAAGTTTTGCTTTGAAGGCTTCAAGAACTGTTGGGACTGTTTCTCCCGCCATGACTTCGCGCTCTGCTTCTGTCAATTCTGGAAAATCTGAGAAGAAGAGATCTGTCAATGGGATAATCTCATCTACTGATTTCATTTGTGGTTTATAGAGCTCAACTAATTTTTCAGCCTTGTCAGTTAAACGGCCTGCTTCCTCTAAGAATGGTTTTGCCATTTCAAAGATAGTTTCTAGGTCTGCATTCTTGATATAATCATTGCTCATCCAGTCGAGTTTTTTCTGGTCAAAGGCTGCTGGAGACTTGCTCAGGCGGTTTTCATCGAAAAGTTTAATGAGTTCTTCACGAGAGAAGATTTCATCTTCGCCACCTGGGTTCCAACCAAGAAGAGCAATAAAGTTAAAGACTGCTTCTGGTAAATAACCTTTTTTACGGTAGTCTTCGATAAACTGAAGGGTGTTGGTGTCACGTTTAGACAATTTTTTCCCAGTTTCAGAGTTGATAATCAAGGTCATATGACCGAACTCTGGAGCTTCCCAACCAAGTGCTTCATAGACCATAAGCTGTTTTGGTGTATTAGCAATGTGGTCATCTCCACGGATTACGTGAGAAATTTGCATATCATGGTCATCGATGACAACGGCAAAGTTGTAAGTTGGGTAACCGTCTTTCTTTTGGATAACCCAGTCACCACCAATATTGCCACCTTCAAATTCGATATCACCTTTAACCATATCATGCCACTTGTAGATACCTGACTCATTGACCGCCAAACGAACTGTTGGAATGATACCAGCTGCTTCACGTTCTGCGATGTAAGCTGCTTTTTCTTCTTCACTCATACCAAGGTATTCGTTAATGTAGCGAGGTGTTTCACCAGCTGCTTCTTGGCGTTCGCGTTCAGTTGCCAACTCTTCTTCTGTAACGTAAGATTTGTAGGCTTTTCCTTCAACTAGCAATTGATCGATGAATTTTTGATACAAGTCCAAACGCTCAGACTGGCGGTAATTTTCATGTGTTTCTGGGCTTTCATCCCAATCCATACCTAACCAACGAAGGTTTTCAAGTTGTGAACGTTCACCATCTTCGACATGGCGTTTACGGTCAGTATCTTCGATACGGATAATAAAAGTTCCACCGTGATGACGTGCATAAAGGTAGTTGAACAATGCTGTACGGGCATTTCCGATGTGTAGTAGTCCTGTTGGACTTGGTGCGTAACGTACGCGAATATCTTTTGACATAGTTTCTCCTATAAAGTCTCTAGGCGTCTGCCTTTTTGCTCTCTATATTATATCACAAGTCTTGGCTGAGGCCAATTTCTATGGATAAAGAGAGTAAAAAGAGTGGACAAGCCACTCTTTTCTTCTATTATAGACGTGCGTTAAGTTCTTTGCTCAATTCTTCAAATCCTGGTTTTCCAAGAAGGGCAAACATGTTACGTTTGTAAGCTTCAACACCTGGTTGGTCAAATGGGTTGATAGCATTCAAGTAACCTGAAAGAGCGATAGCCAATTCGAAGAAGTAGATTGTGTAACCAAGAGTGAAAGCATCTTGCTCTGGAAGAGTCACGTACATGTTTGGTACATCACCGTCTGTGTGGGCAAGAAGAACACCGTCAGTTGCTTTTTTGTTTACAAAGTCAACGTCTTTTCCTTGAAGGTAACCAAGTCCATCAAGGTCTTCTTCCAAGCTAGGGATAATCACGTTTTTACGAGGTTTGTCAACACGGACAACTGTTTCAAACATGATACGAGTTCCTTCTTGGATAAATTGACCAAGTGAGTGCAAGTCAGTTGAGAAGTTGGCTGAAGTTGGGTAGATACCTTTTTGGTCTTTTCCTTCTGATTCACCAGCCAATTGTTTCCACCATTCTGAGAAGTATTGAAGTGATGGCTCGTAGTTTACCAAGATCTCAGTTGCATAGCCTTTACGGTAAAGGATGTTACGAACTGCTGCGTATTGGTAAGCTTCGTTTTCAGAGATTTTATCTGAAGTGTAGTCTTTGCGAGCTGCATTCGCACCTTCCATAAGGGCTTTGATGTCAGCTCCTGATGCTGCGATTGGAAGCAAACCAACGGCTGTCAATACTGAGAAGCGTCCACCGATATCATCTGGAACAACAAATGTTTCCCAACCGTTAGCATCTGCTTCAACCTTAACAGCGCCTTTTTGGCGGTCAGTTGTTGCATAGATACGTTTGTTTGCTTCTTCTTGACCGTATTTCTTAACCAAAAGTTCTTTGAAGACACGGAAAGCAATCGCTGGTTCAGTTGTTGTACCTGATTTAGAAATCACGTTTACTGAGAAATCTTTATCAGCTACGTACTCTACCAAGTCAGCAAGGTAAGTAGATGAGATTGAGTTTCCTGCGTAAAGGATTTGTGGAGCCTTGCGTTCTTCTTTTGTTTGCAAGTTTGCAAAGTGGTGGTTCAAGAAGTCGATTGCTGCTTTCGCACCAAGGTAAGATCCACCGATACCGATTACAACCAAAACATCGCTGTCTGATTTGATTTGCTCAGCAGCTTTCAAGATGCGGTCAAATTCTTCGCGGTCATAGTTTTCAGGAAGGTCCAACCATCCCAAGAAGTCGCTACCAGCACCAGTTCCTTTACGGATCAATTCATCTGCTGCTGTTACTTGTGATTGCATGTATTCCACTTCATGTGGTGCAACAAATTTGTCTAAAACTTTTGAATAATCAAATTTAATATGTGACATGTTATTCCTCCAATATTTCTTCTTTTCTATCATAACGCTTACCTTCGTTTTTTTCAAGTTTTTTGTCGAATTTCTCCAATTTTTATCAGAATTCAAACGTTTGCGTAAAAATCCCACATTCCAAAAATTTTGAAAAAATAAAAGAAAGAACGACTAGATGTTCCAGTCGTTACAGTTCATTCAATAAATACTCAAATAATTCTAAATTGCCATCTTCTTCATTAACCAGAAACTCTGGATGCCACTGCAAACCAATAATGCGGTGCTCATCGATAGACTCAATCGCTTCGATGGTCTGGTCTCTTGGGTCAATAGCAGTTACACGGAAATTAGGTGCCAAATCTTTAATACTCTGACGATGAACGGAATTAACTTGACTTTCTTTTCCAAATAACTTAGCCACCACACTTCCTTCTACTGTCTCAATAGAATGAGATGTCCCGAAAGGTAGTCCTTGCCAGTGGCCTTCGATTTCTTGATTGAGAGTTCCCCCAAAGGCAACATTGACAAGTTGGACACCGCGACAGATTGCCATGATTGGTTTATTCTGACGAAGCGCTTCTTTCAAGAGCGCCAATTCAAATTCGTCACGCACTAGGTTGTAATCATCACTCTCGATGGTCTTTTTCTCTCCATAAAACTGAGGATGGACATTTTGACCGCCTGTCAAGATAAGTTTGTCAATCATTTCTACATAATCGCGAACAACTGACTCATCACCAACAGGAATGACTAAAGGGAGACCACCGACTTGACGAATGCTCTCTGCGAATCTACAAGATACAGATGAATGAATGTTTTTGCCCTCTGCGTCTACGGGACATAGATTTGCAGCAACTCCTACAACCGTTCTAGCCATGATGCCTCTCCTTTCGAATGTTAACGATAGTCTTATCATATCACTCAAAATGACTTTCGTCTAATATGTTTTTTTTAAGGCTGTGATAAATATTTTTTATGGACAAGAAAAAGCTGCCCAAGGGGACAACTTTTTTCTTATTCAAAAACAAATTGATTGTGATAGAGTTCTGAATAGAAGCCACCCAGTTTCAAGAGTTCATGGTGGCTACCGCGTTCAATGACTTCTCCATCTTTAAGGACAATAATCTGGTCTGCATTGAGGATAGTCTTCAAACGATGGGCAATGACGAAACTAGTTCTGCCTGCTACAACCGCCTCCATGGCATGCTGAATCTTGCTTTCTGTCACAGTATCTACGTTCGAAGTGGCTTCATCGAGAATGAGAACCTCTGGATCTGTCATCAGGGTTCGAGCGATAGAAATCAATTGCTTTTGTCCTGTCGAGAAGATGCTCTGGTCATCATCTATAAGAGTATCGTACTTATCAGGCAAGCTTTCGATGTAGTCGTGAATATGGGTTGCCTTGGCTGCTGCCTCAACCATTTCTTGACTAGCATCTGGCACACCAAAACGGATATTGTCTCGAATCGTTCCGCTAAACAAGACCGAATCTTGCAAGACAATTCCCACCTTGCTTCTGAGACTATCTAAATCATAGTCACGGATGTCTTTACCGTCAAAATAAATCCCACCAGCATTAACATCATAAAAGCGATTGATGAGGTTCATAATAGTCGTTTTCCCTGACCCAGTCGGACCAACAACCGCTGTCATCTGGCCTTTAGGAGCAGAAATGCTGACATCTTTCAAAATGGGTTTATCAGGCAAGTATGAAAAATCAATATGACTGATTTCAACACCTTCTTGCAACTTAGTAAAGGTCGGAGCCTTTTCAGGTCGAATTTCTTCCTCTGCATCAAACATTTCCTGAATCCGTTCAGCCCCAGTAAAGGCCAACTGAAGGCTTCCCCAACTAGCTGCAACTTGGATAATAGGCTGGTAGTACTGCTGTGAAAATTGGGCAAACATAACGATCAAACCTAAGGCTGTACTTGTTTCAATAGTCTTATCGTTTAATAGAATAGCTGAACCAGCAAAGATGACGACGGCTGTATTAACCAGACTCATGCCATTCATGACAGGGAAAAGAATTCCTGAGAACATTCTTCCTTTAAAGGTTGCCTTGCGCACGCGCTCATTTTGCTCAAGAAATCCTGCCATCATATCCTCTTGAATTCCTTGCACAATGACAGCTTTTTGACCTGAGATACTCTCATCCATATAGGCGTTGAGCTTCCCTACCTCTTTCTGCTGGAGGTTGGTGTACTTGCGTGCCATTTTTACGATGAAAATCAGCATGAGGAAGGCCACTGGTGTGCTGGCAATGGTGATGAGAGCCAGCGTTACATTTCTCGAAAACATGACAAGAATCAGACCAATGTATAGAACGATGTTGCTCATGACCTGAATCAAGCTTTCGTTAAAAGCTTGGAGGATATTATCCAAATCACTGGTAAAACGAGACAGGATATCGCCATCTTGACGGCGGTCAAAGAAAGAAACCGTCAAGCGAGCAAGCTTACCAAAGAGACCTTTGCGCATCTCGTTGGTCGACTCTGCAATCACGCGTGTCATGAGACACATGTATATCACACTAGAGATAGATAGAACCAAAACCAGCAGACCAAGATTGACCATGATTCCTGATAGACTTTGCCAAACAAGTTCTGGATTGCCATTTTGATAAGCTTGAACTAAATTAGCTAACTCTGTTACCGCTTGTCCAGAAAATACCGGAAAGAGAGCTTGGGCAAGAGTCGCCAGAACAATCATCAGGATAACAACTACAAATGATAGCTTATAGACTTTAAAATAATTCCAAAAAAATTGAACTGTCTTCATTTTACTCCTCCTTTCCTTTCTGTGTTTCGTAGATTTCACGGTAAACGGAATTGTTGGCAACCAAGTCTGCATGCGTACCTTGACCAATCAATCGTCCTTGATCCAGAACCAAGATTTTATCTGCATGAACAACCGAGCTAATCTTTTGAGCGATGATAATGGTTGTCGTTCCTTTCAAGTCCTTATTCAAGGCTTCTTGAACCAGGCGCTCTGACTTGGCATCCAAGGCTGAGGTCGAATCGTCAAAAATCAGAATACGTGGATTGCTGACAATCCCTCGCGCAATCGACATCCTTTGTTTTTGCCCACCTGAAAAGTTGGTTCCCCTTTCTTCAACTGGACTTTCAAAGGTTTTCTCCATACGATGAATGAATTCACTGGCTTGAGCAATATTGGCTGCGCGCTCCATTTCAAATAAAGTAGCATCTCCCTTACCCTGTCTCAAGTTATCTGCAATCGTTCCACTAAAGAGAATGGCACGTTGGAGAACGATAGAAACTGTTTTACGCAGGGTTCCTTCACTCACTTCTCGAATATCCTTACCTCCGATTTTGATAGCCCCTGCCTGTGGGTCAAAGAGACGTGGAATCAATTGAGCTAAGGTTGACTTTCCTGCGCCAGTCGCTCCAACTACACCAACCATTTGACCAGGTTCGATAGTAAAGCTCACATCTTTCAGCATCGGTTCCTTGTCCATTGGATAGGTAAAGGTTACATTTTCAAAGCTAAGACTTCCTACCAAGTCTTCATCTGGCACATCCTTGAAGGTCATGGCTGGCTCTGCGTCAAGAATTTCTCGAATACGACGCATAGAAATCATAGCACGACTGACAGAATTTCCCAAAAATCCAACCATGACAATGGTAAAGATAATCTGGCTCAGGTAATTGACAAAGGAAGCAATGGAGCCAACAACTGACGGATCCGACTGAACCATCCCCGCAACTAGCCAAATAGAGAAAAATACCGCCCCATAACCGACCAACATCATGAAAGGTTCCACTACTGAAAAGGCATAACCGATGTAAAGATTTTGACCGAGTAGCTCGTCTGAAACCTCCGTAAACTTAGCAAACTGCTCTTTTTCTTGGACAAAGGACTTGACCACACGAACGCCACGCAAATTTTCCTTTGCAATGGCATTGATGCGTTCAAGAAGGGTTTGAAACTTGGCAAAACGAGGCCCCATCATACCCATCATGACAGCAGTCAAACCAAAAATCAAGACTACCATGAGAACAATCACCCACCACAGAGAAGGTAAGGTTTGAACCGCCAAGATAAACGAACCGATGAACAAGAGGGGGAGCCTGAAAAGAATTTGGAAGGTCATCATGACGACGTTCTGAATCTGGTTGATATCATTTGTCATTCGAACGACTAGATTTCCCGCATTAAATTGTTCAATATTGGCATAAGAAAAGGTTTGGATTTTACGGAAGGCATCCTCTCGAAGGTCGGATGAAACTCCTTGAGCAATATAGGCTGCAAGGACAACATTGAGCCCACCAGCAACAAGACCGACCACGGCCACACCAATCAACCAAGCCCCGATACTATAA
This sequence comes from Streptococcus sp. 27098_8_109, assembly GCF_041432295.1. GTDB lineage: Bacteria > Bacillota > Bacilli > Lactobacillales > Streptococcaceae > Streptococcus. The sequence goes on along the minus strand of NZ_JAPVZJ010000024.1, from coordinate 20,093 downwards.
ATAGCTTCATATTTTCCAGCAAGGAGGGCGTCTAACACTTCCTGCAGATAACGCGGTTGCAAAAGTGAACTAGCAACCATCAAGCCCGTCATCAGGAGCGAAGTCAAGGCCTGCCACTTGTAGGTTTTTATTTTCTGAATCAGCATACTTTCTCCTTAAAAAATAGACAAAAGGGAGCGACAATGCGTCAGCTCCTTTTCATTCTGTTCGTGTGATGTTATTCTAGCAAAAAAGTGGGAACTTGTCAAAGAAGTCTCCTTGATATAGCTAGAATGACAAGTAATTCATTCTTTATAATTTTTGTTTTAACTCGACCAAGACATTCATAGCCTGCATAGGTGTCATATTGTAAACATCCAGTTTAGACAATTCTGCTAGGATAGGATGCTCTTCAGGCTCGTCAAAGAGTGAAATCTGTTCAGTGGCAGCACTTGTTTGTCTCATAGGAACTGGACTTTCTGTCCCTTGATTCTCTAACTGAGTCAAAATCTTATCCGCCCTTGCTAAAAGGTCTGCTGGTAAGCCAGCAATCTTGGCAACATGGATACCGTAGGATTTATCAGCTGGACCTGGTTCAATCTTGTGAAGGAAGGTAACCTGCCCATCCTGCTCCAAAGTTGCCACGTGGACATTGACCAAATGTTGTAAACTAGACTCCAGACTAGTCAACTCATGGTAGTGGGTCGCAAAGAGGGTCTTGGCTCCTATGTGCTCATGGATGTATTCGATTATAGACTGAGCAAGAGCCATCCCGTCATAAGTTGCAGTTCCACGACCTAACTCATCAAAAAGAATCAAGGAATTTTTGGTCGCATGCGAAATGGCATTGTTAGCCTCCATCATCTCTACCATGAAGGTTGATTGACCTGAAACCAAGTCATCTGCTGCTCCGATACGGGTAAAAATCGCATCAAAAATCGGTAAATGGGCACTTTCTGCTGGCACATAAGAACCCAGCTGGGCCATAACCGCCGTCATGGCTAACTGACGCATGTAGGTTGACTTTCCGCTCATATTGGGCCCTGTAATCAGTTGAATACTGGTATCTTCTGCCATCTGAATCGTATTGGGAATATAGGTCTGAGCCCCCATAACCTTTTCAACGACAGCATGGCGCCCTTTCTGGATATCAATTCGCGAATCATCTCCGAATTCAGGTCGAATCAAATGCTGGGTTTCAGCCACAACCGCCAGACTCTGTAAGACATCAACTGTCGCAATTCCTTGGGCTAGAGCTTGTATACGTTGGATGTACTTGCTGACTTCTTCACGAATACGCATAAAGATTTCGTATTCGAGGTTAGCTGACTTTTCACGCGCCTCCAGCATATCGCCTTCGATATGAGCTAATTCCTCGGTACCGAAGCGTTCTGAGTTTTTCAGCGTCGCCTTGCGGAAAAAGTGAGCAGGCACATTTCCCAGTTGTGAATTGGTCACATGGAAATAGTAGCCGTCCTTCTTATTGTAGTCAATCTTGAGCGTGCTGATACCAGAATTTTCTCGCTCCTTAGCCTCAATCTCAGCAATCCAGCTAGTCCCTTCTCTGAGAACGCGACGGTACTTGTCTAAAGTCTCATCAAATCCAGTGCGGATAATCCCCCCATCTGTAATCACATGAGGAGCTTCAGGAGCAATCGCTGCGCTAATCAAACTCTCCAACTCAGGGATTCCATCCAGTTGTTCGATAAGATAGGCTAGAGAAGGTTGCTCCATCCCTTCTAAAATCGCACGAATCCGTGGCACACTGGATAAGGTGGTCGACAGCTGCAAGAGATCCTTGGGATTGGTTTTGCCAAAAGAAACACGACTAGCCAAGCGCTCAATGTCATAAACACCCTTGAGACTGTCTGTCAAATCACTGCGCTCAAAGAAATAGTCGAGAAAGACCTGCACCACTTCTTGACGTTGGATAATTCGTTCCTTATCAATCAAGGGGCGATGAATCCAAGACCGCAAGAGACGCATTCCCATAGCCGTCTTGGTTTCATCCAAAAGCCAGAAAAGACTACCTTGCTTCTTTCCTGAACGAGCATTCTCAACCAAATCCAGACTAGCCTTGGTCGCATAATCCATCTGCAAGAAATCCTTGATTTCATAGCGTATAACAGGCTTGAGGTGGTTCAATTCCCGCATCTGGGTCCGATGAACATACTGAAGCAGCTTACTAGATGCCGCTTGCTCCGCCACTGCCAATCGTGAATCCAGTAAATGAAAGTCCTCAAAGCCTTCTTTCTCATAAGAGAGCACCAGATTCATCTGACGATTGAGGATTTGTTCTTCTTCCTCAGACAAGTCATAACCCAACACCACTTCTCGAGCCTTAAGATTGCGGATTTCCCCACAAACCAGCGTGAAATCCAAAAGACCTGTCACATAAAAGTCACCCGTCACCAGGTCCATATAAGCTAGGCCAAATTGATTGCCATCACAGTCTATGGCAACCAAGAAGTTGTTCTGACTGTCCGGCTTACTGCTATCGACCACTGTCCCAGGTGTAATGACCTGAACAACCTCTCGTTTCACAACTCCAACAGCTTGTTTAGGATCTTCCATCTGCTCTGCGATAGCTACCTTATAGCCCTGCTCAATCAAGACATCGATGTACTGTTGGGCAGAATGATAGGGAACACCCGCCATAGGAATCGGATTGTCGGCATTCTTGTTGCGACTCGTTAAGGAAATTTCCAGAATCTGCGCAGCATTGACCGCATCCTCATAAAATAATTCATAAAAATCACCCATACGAAAGAGCAAAAAAGCATCTGGATATTGCTTTTTAATATCCACATACTGTTGCATGCCGGGTGATAGCTTTTCTGTCGCCATTTTCCGTCTCTCCTTGTCAAAAATAAGTCTTGAGAGCAACTCCCAAGACCTTACTTATCTTTCATCAAATCTAGCAAACGATCTTCCATGAGTTTGGCAACGTGCTGGTCTCGACAAATGACCAATAAGGTATTGGCACCAGCAACTGTTCCTAAAATCCATTCATCCTTGTTTGCATCTACAATATTTGCCAAAACAGAGGCTTCTCCCAATTTGGTATGAAGTACCAAGGTAAACTCTGCTCTTGCAACACCTTCTAAATGATGAGACAAAAATTCCACCAAATCAATCTTTTCTGTCTCATTTGCTAGTACATAATACACCATATCATTTTTCTTGACCTTGGTCAAGCCAATTTCACGCAAATCACGAGATAGAGTTGTCTGCGTCACAAAGACATTGTGTGCCTCCAACCGATCTTGAATTTCTTTTTGTGTACTTAACTTCTCCTCAGTAATCATTTTTTTTATTAACTGATGACGATCTCTTTTTCTCATAAAATCCTCTTATATGCATATTTATAACTATTTTTATAACTATATTATACCAAAAAAATAGGAGATTTCAAAAATTTTTTCTTCTTTCTTTAAAATTGTGATAAAATAGTAGAAAAGTCCAAAAAGGAGCTCTTAATGAATACAAAAGAATTGATTGCTAGCGAATTGGCTAGCATCATTGATAGCCTGGACCAAGAGGCTATTTTAAATTTACTGGAAACCCCTAAAAACTCAGAAATGGGAGACATTGCTTTCCCTGCTTTTTCACTTGCAAAAGTCGAACGTAAAGCACCTCAAATGATCGCGACTGAACTGGCTGAAAAAATTAACAGCCAAGCCTTTGAAAAGGTTGTCGCAACAGGACCTTACGTCAACTTCTTCCTTGATAAATCTGCTATTTCTGCTCAAGTGTTGCAAGCGGTTATCACTGAAAAAGAACACTATGCTGATCAACATATTGGCAAACAAGAAAATGTTGTTATCGACATGTCTAGTCCCAATATCGCTAAACCATTTTCTATTGGTCACCTACGCTCAACTGTTATCGGAGATAGCTTGTCACATATTTTCCAAAAAATCGGTTATCAAACGGTCAAGGTCAACCATTTGGGAGACTGGGGTAAACAGTTTGGGATGCTGATTGTTGCCTACAAAAAATGGGGTGACGAAGAAGCTGTAAAAGCTCATCCAATCGATGAACTCCTTAAACTCTATGTCCGCATCAACGCTGAAGCTGAAAATGACCCTAGCTTGGATGAAGAAGCACGCGAATGGTTCCGTAAACTTGAAAATGGAGATGAGGAAGCTCTCGCTCTTTGGCAATGGTTCCGTGATGAAAGTTTGGTGGAATTTAACCGCCTTTACAATGAATTGCAAGTCGAATTTGACAGCTATAACGGGGAAGCCTTCTACAACGATAAGATGGATGCAGTTGTAGACATTCTTTCTGAAAAAGGACTTCTTGTTGAGTCAGAAGGTGCCCAAGTTGTCAATCTTGAGAAATATGGAATTGAACATCCAGCCCTTATCAAGAAATCTGATGGTGCAACTCTCTATATCACTCGTGACTTGGCTGCAGCCCTTTACCGTAAAAACGAATACCAATTTGCTAAATCTATCTATGTCGTTGGTCAAGAGCAATCTGCCCACTTTAAACAGCTCAAAGCTGTCTTGAAAGAAATGGGCTACGACTGGAGTGAAGACATTACTCATGTTCCTTTTGGTTTGGTTACAAAAGAAGGGAAGAAACTCTCTACTCGTAAAGGGAATGTCATCTTACTAGAGCCTACTGTTGCAGAGGCTGTTAGCCGTGCCAAGGCCCAAATCGAAGCTAAAAATCCTGAACTGGAAAATAAAGACCAGGTAGCGCATGCTGTTGGTGTTGGAGCCATTAAATTCTATGACCTCAAAACCGACCGTACAAATGGATACGACTTCGACCTAGAAGCTATGGTATCCTTCGAGGGTGAAACTGGACCTTATGTTCAATACGCCTACGCTCGTATCCAATCTATCTTACGCAAAGCGGATTTCAAACCAGAAACAGCTGGCAACTATAGCTTGAATGATACTGAAAGCTGGGAAATCATCAAACTCATCCAAGACTTCCCACGTATTATCAACCGTGCGGCGGATAACTTTGAACCTTCTATCATTGCTAAATTTGCAATTAGCCTAGCTCAAGCCTTCAACAAATACTATGCACATACACGTATCTTGGATGAAAGTCCAGAACGCGACAGCCGTCTAGCCCTCAGCTACGCAACCGCAGTCGTTCTCAAAGAAGCCCTTCGCTTGCTTGGAGTAGAAGCGCCAGAGAAGATGTAAATCGCCAAAGTTACTTGATTGCAAAGCAATCTAAGTAACTAACGCCAAATCCTGTCAGGAATTTGGCTAGGCACTTCACTAGTAAAGAAACATAAATATTATCGATTTATGTTTCTTTACGTCGTAACCAGAGACACTTGCCTAAACGCCTCACTAAATTGGTCAACCAAATCTATTAATTGGCTTAGTGGCTGGTGGCAATCTTCAAGTCACTAGAATGCAAGGCAATCTAAGCAACGAATGTCAAACCCTATCAGGGATTTGGTTAGGCGCTTCACTAATTCAATCTACTCACTACTACTTCTTTATCATACAGGGAGATATTCTATGAGCCAATATGCTTATATCCTCGTTGTAATTAGCTTGGTGTTCCTTTTTCTGCTCAATAAGTACGAGAAGGAGAGACTGCAAAAACTCTACCAAGAACAACTTTTGAAGGATGAAACATTTAGGACTGATATCAAAGAGAAAATTCACACGACTGAAAATATCAATGATGTCATTGCTTACATCAATAAAACTTATCATCTGGGAATGTTGCTATCAAAAGACATTACAGATCAATTGAAATAAACCGAGTTATTCTTTAAGGAATATAAAAACCGAGTCTAAGAGTTTAATACTTAGGCTCGGTTTTTATATATTTTTCAAGTAACAAAGCAACCACTCCCCCAGCAATGCAAGTGCAAAATCCTCCAGAATATGATAGAATAAGAGAAAGGACTCTATCAAGGAGGAAAACATGGAAAAACAAACCGTCGCCGTCTTGGGGCCTGGTTCTTGGGGAACTGCCCTTTCACAAGTCTTAAATGACAATGGACACGAGGTACGTATTTGGGGAAACATTCCCGAGCAAATCAATGAAATTAATACACACCATACTAATAAACACTACTTTAAAGATGTCGTTCTAGATGAAAATATCATTGCCTACACCGACTTATCAGAGGCACTGAGAGATGTAGATGCGATTTTGTTTGTTGTCCCAACAAAAGTGACACGACTTGTTGCACAACAAGTTGCACAAACCCTAGACCATAAGGCTATCATCATGCACGCTTCAAAGGGATTAGAACCCGATAGCCATAAACGATTATCAATCATCCTTGAAGAAGAAATTCCTGAACATCTCCGCAGTGATATTGTCGTTGTTTCAGGACCTAGTCATGCGGAAGAAACCATTGTACGTGACCTGACTTTAATCACTGCTGCTTCTAAAGATTTACAAACAGCTCAATACGTTCAAGAACTCTTTAGTAATCACTACTTCCGACTTTATACCAATACGGATGTTATCGGGGTTGAAACTGCTGGTGCTCTTAAAAATATTATTGCTGTTGGTGCCGGTGCTTTACATGGTCTTGGATTTGGAGACAATGCCAAGGCAGCCATCATCGCTCGAGGACTGGCAGAAATTACCCGCCTAGGGGTGGCACTCGGTGCCAGTCCGTTGACCTATAGTGGCTTATCTGGTGTGGGAGATTTGATTGTGACGGGAACCTCCATCCACTCTCGCAACTGGAGAGCCGGCGATGCCCTTGGTCGTGGAGAATCCCTAGCTGATATCGAGGCCAATATGGGCATGGTGATTGAAGGAATCTCAACGACTAGAGCAGCCTATGAACTAGCGCAAGAACTTGGAGTCTATATGCCCATTACACAGGCCATTTACCAAGTTATCTACCACGGAACCAATATTAAAGATGCCATTTATGACATCATGAATAATGAATTTAAAGCAGAGAATGAGTGGTCTTAACCCTCTAGAGAAAGGATTCTTATGACATCAAAAGTTAGAAAAGCAGTCATCCCTGCCGCTGGACTCGGAACTCGTTTCTTACCAGCCACCAAAGCACTTGCGAAAGAAATGTTGCCAATTGTAGATAAACCAACTATCCAGTTTATCGTAGAAGAAGCTCTTAAATCAGGTATTGAAGATATTCTGGTTGTCACTGGTAAATCAAAACGTTCTATTGAAGACCACTTTGACTCAAACTTTGAGCTTGAGTACAACCTCAAAGAAAAAGGCAAACATGACTTACTAAAATTGGTAGACGAAACAACTGGCATTCGCCTTCACTTTATCCGTCAAAGCCATCCTCGTGGTCTTGGCGATGCTGTCTTACAAGCCAAAGCTTTTGTAGGGAATGAGCCCTTTGTTGTCATGCTGGGTGACGACCTAATGGATATCACAGATGACAACGCTGTACCTTTGACAAAACAATTGATGAATGATTACGAGTCGACTCACGCATCAACAATTGCTGTTATGCCTGTCCCTCATGAAGACGTTTCAGCATATGGAGTTATAGCTCCTCAGGGTGAAGGGATTAATGGTCTCTATAGTGTCGAAACTTTCGTTGAAAAACCAGCTCCAGAAGAGGCTCCAAGTGATTTGGCAATCATCGGACGCTATCTGCTCACACCAGAAATTTTTGATATCCTCGAAAATCAAGCTCCCGGTGCTGGAAATGAAATCCAACTTACCGACGCTATTGATACACTTAATAAAACACAACGTGTTTTCGCCCGTGAATTTACAGGAGCTCGTTACGACGTTGGGGATAAGTTTGGCTTTATGAAAACATCTATTGACTATGCCCTCAAGCACCCACAAGTCAAAGATGACTTGAAAGATTACATCATCCAACTGGGAAAAGAATTGGCTGAGAAAGAATAACATAAAAAGATAAGGTTCAAAAATGCCTTATCTTTTTTATTGCATAACTATTCTTATAAACCTTCACAACCCCATTCCCTTGTAGAGAAGTAAGACTGCAAGTCCTACAAACAAGACTACCGCTCCTAACCTCTGGCTGGTACTATACATCCGTCTTTCTCCTCGAACTGGAAAGATAACTGCTAGAAATGCTCCACCAACTGCTCCCCCGATATGGCCTGCTAGGCTGATTCCTGGAATCAGAACACTTCCAATAATATTAACCACAAAAAGTGTCAGATAGGATTGCCCTAGCTGTTGGATATAAGGATTACGCGTTGCATAGCGAAGAATGATAATCGCAGCAAATAGCCCATAAAGAGAGGTAGAGGCTCCTGCTGCTAAGGATTTGGGACTAAATACAAAAACAAAGAGATTGCCCATCATTCCTGATAAAAGATAGAGAAAGAAAAACTTCTTGGATCCAAAAATTTCCTCTACTTGCCTACCAAGATAATAGAGCGAAAGCATATTAACAATGAAATGCTCCCAACCAATATGAACAAAAATGGCAGAAAAGAGACGCCAAATCTGCTCGGGAAAGAGCCGAATAGCAGGCCCATACATGGCTCCAAATCGAAATAAGGTATCCGCCCTGTCAAAGTTTCCACCTGTAGTCACCAACATTAGTAGAAACACCAAGGCCGTCGCTAAGAGGAAGAAACTCGTCACAGGATAACGTCTATCAAAGATTTCCTTCATCAATTAAAACCTCCTGAACAGGAATATCATGATTTTCAGGCATGAATTGCTGAACTTGACAAGGATAGATCGTACTCAAAGTATGACCAGAAAAATGTTCCAGATAGCGGTCATAATAGCCTCCACCGTATCCTATCCGGTATCCTTTCGTCGTAAAAACCAAGCCAGGAACATGAATCAAATCAATCTGAGAGGCATCCACTACTTCCAAATCTCCCTGTGGTTCCAGTAATCCAAAGGAAGTTTTTACCAACTGCTGTGGATCATAGACCACAAAGTCCATGCGCCCCTTGGGATAGGTTTTGGGTATTAGAACCTTCTTGCCGTCCTTCAGTGCCTGCTCAATCAGTTCCTGCGTTTGAAACTCATGAGGAAAAGAGAGGTAAGTTGCGATTGTCTTGGCTTCTTGGTAAAAGGGGTGTTGTAAAAGTCGCTCAGTTAAAGCTAGATCCAAAGTAACTTTTTGAGTTCGAGGGATAGCCTTCATTTCGTGCAAGACTTGCTTGCGTAATTCTGCTTTCATAGACAATTCCTCTACTCTGCTGCCTTCTTTTTCAGGAAACTAGAGACCGCATCCACCCCAATAGCTAAAGCCTCTTCCTTGGGACTCATTTGAGGGTGATGAAGAGCGTAGGGACTATCGATACCTAGCCAGAACATAACACCATCAACTTTTGAAAGGAGATAACCAAAGTCCTCACCAGTCATAGCAGGCTCGATATCAACCAACTCGATTCCCTCTTTTTCTTCAAAGAAGTCCATCAATTCACGCGCCAATGCTGGATGGTTCTCAACAGGCAGGTAACCACCTTGTTTGAGTTCCACTTCGACTTCCATATCGAAGGCTGCTGCAACTCCTTCTGCAACTGTTTTGACCCGCTTTTGCACCAAGAGACTCATGTCCTGTGTCAAGGCCCGAATAGTTCCATGCAAAAAGGCTGTGTCTGTGATAACATTGTTTGTTGTTCCAGCTTGGAAAACTCCAAAGGTCACCACTGCTCCCTCGATTGGGTTGACATTGCGGCTGACAACTGACTGCACCTGGGTCACAAAGTAACTAGCCGCCACCAAGGCGTCATTGGCTTCATGCGGAAAGGCTGCATGTCCTCCTTTACCTTTAAAACGAATCTTCACCTCGCAAGTCCCTGCAAAGAGTGTATGAGTATTGGTCGCAATCTGTCCAACCTTCAGATCTGGCCGAACATGGAGGCCATAAAACTGGTCTGGCAACCAGTCTCCAAAAGCGCCATCCTCATACATGAGCATGCCACCAGCTTCATTTTCTTCAGCAGGCTGAAACAGAAAGAGCAGATTGTTCTTTGGTTGCTCCTCAAGGGCTCGCTCAAGACAGCCTAAGGCAATAGTCATATGGAAATCATGGCCACAAGCGTGCATACGACCTTGGTGCTGGGAAGCAAAAGGAAGGCCTGTTTGTTCAACGATAGGCAGACCATCAATATCTGTCCGCCAACCAATGGTTCGCTCTGGCTGACTTCCCTGCAAATAAACCAAAATCCCTGTCCGCCAAGTACGAACTTGAACAAAGTCCTTGCCCACAGTCAATTTCTCAATCACATCTAGCAAATAAGCATGAGTCTTGAACTCCTCCAAGCCAATCTCTGGAATCTGGTGCAAATCTCGTCTAGTCTGAATCAAATCTAACATCTATCTTTCCTCCTATATAGCAGAAAGAGGCTGGAAAAGGGTTCCGCCTCTATTTTTCTTTTACAATTACAAGGTACGAAGCGCATCTTCTAGCGCTGTTTTTTGTTGGGTTTGGGCATCAATCTCTTTGATAATACGAGCTGGAACACCTGCTACCACCACGTTTTCTGGGACATCTTGGGTAACAATAGCTCCTGCTGCGACAACTGAACCACTACCGATTTGAACTCCTTCGATGACCACTGCGTTGGCACCGATAAGAACATTGTCTCCAACACGGACTGGTTCTGCGCTAGCTGGCTCAATTACACCTGCAAGAACGGCACCTGCACCAACGTGGCTGTTTTTCCCCACGATAGCACGGCCACCAAGGATAGCACCCATGTCAATCATGGTTCCTGCACCAATTTCAGCACCGATATTGATAACCGCTCCCATCATGATAACAGCATTGTCACCAATTTCAACCTGATCACGGATAATAGCACCCGGCTCAATACGAGCATTGATAGCACGTTTATCTAGCAAAGGAACTGCAGAATTACGAGCGTCTTGCTCAACAACATAGTCTTGATTTTCTACCAAACCATCGATAAGCGGAGCCACGTCCTTCCAATCTCCGAATAGGACATTACCTAGTTTAACAACAGAGCTTGGTACAGCAGTTGCGAGTTGTCCCTCAAAAGTTACTTTCACACTGGTTTTCTTTTCAGCATTGGCGATAAATTGGATAATTTCTTGTGCGTTCATTTTTGTAGCAGTCATAGGCGCCTCCTAGTTCATTTTAATGATACCTATTCTACCAAAAAAGGCCTCAAATTTGAAGCCTTTTTGTTTGTTTTTAGGTATGATTTTTAGGGATGTGAGATAAAACGTGCTGTCGGTAAAAGCAAGCCCCTACCGATACAACCTAAAAACACTCTTCACAACTATCTCCCCGTGTTTTATTGACTATTCTAGTATAGCACACTTTTATAATTAAGAAAAGACTTTTTATTTACTTTCTTTCGCTTCTTCTATCGATAGGAAAATCATAGGTAAAATAATCAAGGCCATAGCTAGAAGAAGGGACCAATCCACTACCAAGCCTAAAAATAAAACACTCAAAAGGGCAGAAGAGAGAGGTTCACTGGCACTAATAACAGAAACCACTAAAGGAGAAACCAAGGACACTGCCTTCATGGAAATGAAAAAGGCAAAAGCCGTCCCGAAAAAAGCGATAATGAGGCAAATCAAGATACTCCAAATATCAAGAGTAAAGGAAAGCTGGTAAACCGGCGAGAGGACATTGCTAAATAAACCTGCCAAAATCATCCCCCACCCAACCGTGGGTACAAACCCATAACGCTTAGCAAAAGGTTGAGGTAAGATAACATTAAACATGACCCCCATGGCACTCAGCAAACCCGTCACAAGTGCTAGTGGCGTCATGGATAACTGAGAGAGATCTCCCTTTGTCGCCATCAGGCAAACACCCAACATGGCAACCAAAACATAAAGAATAGCACTTTTTGACGCTCGTTTTTGATAAACCAAGCGATTGTAAAAGAGGATAAAGACAGGGCTAATAAACTGTAAAATAGTTGCTGTCGCTGCATTTGAGTATTCTACACAGAGATAGAAAAAATACTGAACTGAAAAAATACCCAAAATAGCATAGACTAAAAAGGGCAGGTAATTTTTCTTATCTCGCCAAATATCTAGCACTTGCGATTTTAATTGCACTGCAGACCAAATGAGCACAAGACTCCCTGCCAGTGTCAAACGCATAGAGGTAATCCAGCCAGAGGACACTTGATAATGAGTAAAGAAATATTCTCCTAAAATTCCACAGATTCCCCAGATTAAGCCGGATAGGAGCGAATAAATGGTTCCTTTAACAATCTTTTTCTGATACTGATTCATACCTTTATTGTAACACGAAAGGAAAAAAGAAAAAAGTGGCAATCCATTGATTAGCCACTTCATTTAGAAAAGTTTAAAGAACTTATCGTCTCGTCGTTGAAGAAGAAGGTCTAGTAGCGCTTGAATTGCTACTATTGTTAGAACTACTACTTGAACTGCTATTCGAACTAGTACTTGAACTAGAAGGAGTTGGCAATGTGCTAACGATACTTGACCAAGCGTTTTGGTAATCTGCTTCACTTCCTCCAATAGCAAAGTGATAGCTTGTTGTAGGAGCTCCCGCTTTATTAGCCCAATAGCTCGTTACAGTAGAACCTGAAAGATCAACTGTTTTTCCATTAACGGACACTTTGCCTGGCTTCTGCCCTGTAGATCTGAGAACCTGAGATTGAGTCACACTAGAATCAAGACTAAAGCGTTCATTGCCCCAAACACCAGGCTCAGCCTGTTGGATAGCATTGACTAAGTAAGCCATATATTTGGCATTTCGATAATGCCCAGCACCCTTAGCCATTGGGCGGTTGTCATCATGCCCTAGCCAACCACCTAGAGTCAATCTTGGTGTCGAAAGCATGAGCCACATATTTTCGTCTTCATTGGTTGTACCAGTCTTCCCAATCCAGTCTGCACGAGCTAAGCTTGAATTGATAGAAGTCAAGTCTGTTTGGAAACTTGAAGTGATTCGGGATGAAATCACCTCACGAAGCAAACTCTGCATAATCGTTGCTGTTGCCTTCGAGTACACTTGAACTGGTTTGTCTTGGAATTCATAGATTACTCTACCATCAGATGATTCAATCTTAGAAATCACATGTTTCTGATGGTAGACACCGTTATTAGCTAGTGTCTGATAACCATTTGTATGCTGGGCAACTGTGACTTCAATCCCACCACCCATAGGCAGACTTTCGATACCGTACTCCGGAATCTCGTAACCCATTTTCTCCATGTAACCCTTGACATCTACACCCTTCTCACGAAGCATGCGATAGGTCCAATAGGCTGGGATATTCCATGAATAGTTCAAGGCTTCACCCAGAGTCATCATGCCTGTACCTGGACTATTTACATACATGATAGGATTTCCATTAGAGAATTTTGTTGGATAATTGGACAAGATACTAGCGCTTCCCATCAAACCTTGATCAATGGCAATACCGTAGGCCAACAAAGGCTTGGTTGTAGAGGCTGGCGAACGCTTGGTGTCGAAGGCGTGATTGTTTTGGTTGGTCTGGTAATTACGACCACCAACAAAGCCTAGAACAGCTCCCGTTTTATTGTCCATCAAAACATTCCCTACTTCAGGCTGCCCAGTCGAATCATCTACCAAATGACCATAGTTAGCAACTGCATTTTGCATAGCGTTATGGATTTTTTTATTGATCGTTGTAGTAATTTTGTAACCGCCATTACTTAGTTCCTGCTCAGCTCGCTCATGATAGGCCTTTTGAATCGAATCGTTTTTCAACTCTTGGCTAGAGACATTGTCCTGTTGAACTAAATAATCATACATACGGTCTGTCGCTTCAGCCATAGCTGTAAAGTAGAGATAATCCCTCGAAACAGCATTGACAGTTCCTGATGGCAAGAAATCTTGCTTGAGATTATAATCCTTGTACTGGTCGTATTCTTCCTGAGTCAGAGCACCCGTACGGTACATGTTGTAGAGAACATCCTTGGCCCGCTTCAAACCAAGTTCTAAGTCTTCATCACTCTTTAACTCTCCAGTATTTTCATAAGGGGAATAAGTAATCGGACTCTGTGGCAAACCTGCTAGGAAGGCAGCTTGGGGAATACTCAGCTTGTTGGCATCGATACCGAAAATCCCTTCAGCAGCTTGCTGGGCACCTGCAATATTCTGTCCTTTATGATTTCGACCAAAGGGAGCAACATTGAGATAAGTAGTCAAGATTTCATCCTTACTCATGCTGCGTTCCAAGGCAAGGGCATCAACAATTTCTGTAGCCTTACGAGCCAAAGTCGGAGCATCTCCAACCACTTGTTGTTTGATTAACTGTTGGGTCAAGGTCGAGCCCCCGCTAGATGAGCCCAAACCTGCAAAGGTTCCCAAAGTCGCCCGAATCACAGCTTTTGGCACAACCCCCTTATGTTCAAGAAAATGTTCGTCCTCAGTTGCAACGATAGCCTTTTTGAGATTGTCTGATATTTCCTCAGATGAAACAGATGTTCGCAGTAGGTCACTCTCGATAGAAGCAATGACACTCCCATCTGCATAAACAATTTCTGAGATGGAAGAAATATTTTTAACCTGCTTGACCAAGTCCTCCGCTTGGGGAACCTTGGCCTTGTCAAACAAAGCAACTCCATAACCAAGAGCTACACCAGCACCAAAAAGCCCACCGATAAAGCCTAGAATAAAGAGAGTATTCAAAATTCCCTTGATAGCAACTAAAATACTACCTAGGATAGCCAGAACTTTTCCACCTGTCCCATCCGACTTCTTCTCTTCTGAGACTTTCTCTGATTTTTTATGATTTATTTTTGATTTTACTAGCTGGAAAAATTCCAGCATTTTTTGTTTTAATTCATTTAATTGATTTTGCATGGATTTCCTCACTGTAACTATTATACCATAAAAGGTAAACTTTCAATAAAATAGCCACTTTCTTCCCTATTCTGCTAGGCTATTGCCCAAGTTTGTGATACAATAGTTAGAAACAATAATTTTAAAAAGGAGAAAAGACACATGCACATTTTTGATGAGCTAAAAGAGCGTGGTTTGATTTTTCAAACGACTGATGAAGAAGCTTTGCGTAAAGCCCTAGAAGAAGGTCAAGTTTCTTATTATACTGGCTACGATCCAACTGCTGACAGCCTTCACCTAGGCCACCTTGTCGCAATCTTGACAAGTCGTCGCTTGCAGCTAGCAGGTCACAAACCCTATGCGCTCGTTGGCGGTGCTACAGGTCTCATCGGAGATCCGTCCTTCAAAGATGCTGAACGTAGTCTCCAAACAAAAGACACAGTAGATGGCTGGGTCAAGTCTATCCAAGGACAACTTTCTCGTTTTCTTGACTTTGAAAATGGGGAAAACAAGGCTGTCATGGTCAACAACTACGACTGGTTTGGCAGCATCAGCTTCATTGACTTCCTCCGTGATATCGGAAAATACTTCACTGTCAACTACATGATGAGCAAGGAGTCTGTGAAAAAACGGATTGAAACAGGGATTTCTTACACTGAGTTTGCCTACCAAATCATGCAAGGTTACGATTTCTTCGTCCTTAACCAAGACTACAACGTTACCCTTCAAATCGGTGGTTCTGACCAGTGGGGAAATATGACAGCTGGTACCGAATTGCTTCGTCGTAAGGCTGACAAGACTGGCCACGTTATCACTGTTCCATTGATCACAGATGCAACTGGTAAGAAATTTGGTAAATCAGAAGGAAACGCAGTCTGGCTCAATCCTGAAAAGACTTCCCCATACGAAATGTACCAATTCTGGATGAACGTTATGGACGCTGACGCTGTTCGCTTCTTGAAAATCTTTACTTTCTTGTCACTTGATGAGATTGAAGATATCCGCAAGCAGTTTGAAGCAGCTCCACACGAACGCTTGGCTCAAAAAGTCTTGGCTCGTGAAGTCGTAACACTTGTTCACGGCGAAGAAGCTTACAAAGAAGCCCTCAACATCACTGAGCAACTCTTTGCAGGAAACATCAAAAACCTTTCTGTCAAAGAGCTCAAACAAGGACTTCGTGGAGTACCAAACTACCAAGTACAAGCAGACGAAAACCACAATATCGTGGAACTCCTCGTGGCATCTGGTGTGGTCAACTCAAAACGCCAAGCCCGTGAAGACGTCCAAAACGGAGCTATCTACGTCAACGGTGACCGCATCCAAGACCTTGACTATGTCTTGAGTGACGCTGATAAGTTAGAGAACGAACTGACTGTTATCCGTCGCGGCAAGAAGAAATATTTTGTATTGACTTACTAAACTGTTCAACATTTACCTATAAAAAAGGAGTTAACCTCGAGAAAGGTAACTCCTTTTTGTTGTTGATAACCACATCTATCTAGCCTTAATAGACAGGCTACGCAGGACTATGCGCAAGGTTGTTAGATTATGTAAGATAGAGAGATTTGAAGGACTGAGCCAATTAAATAAGCCAAAGCCAATCAAACTACTATTTACGACAACGGTATCTTGAATATTCTTCTTGATGAGTGTTTGCAAAGATGATGATAGCGAATCCAACTCTTGGAAGAAATCCAAGCGATTATCTAACAATAAGATATCACTCATCTGCTTAGAAATATCTGCACTCTCATTCATCACCACACCGATATCTGATAGGGTTAGAGCAGCTGAGTCATTCAAGCCATCTCCAACCATCAAAATAGTGTGACCTGCTTTCTGCAGTTCCTCTACTAACTCAAATTTCCCATCAGGTTTCAAGTCTGTATAGACCTGATCAAAGGGCAAATCTTTGACTAATTCCTCTGTTCTAACCAAGGTGTCCCCTGTTGCCAGAATCAATTTTTTCCCTTGTGCCTTAAGTTTCTCCAAGGATGCTTTTGCTTCTTTTCTCAAAGGAGTATGAATGCAGAACATTCCAATCAATTCATTCTGATAAGCCAAGAATAAGAGATTGTAGTGACTCTTGTACTCTTCAATTAAAGCATTTTGTTCTGAACTGATATGAATCTGCTCATCCTGCATCAAAACATAATTCCCAATAAGAACTGGTTGGCCATCTATATGAGATTTGATCCCCTTGCTTGCGATATATTGGAGTTTCCCATGCATTTCCTCATGTTCAATCCCCTCTATCTCAGCTTGCTTGACGATGGCATTAGCAATAGGATGATAAATGTGTTCCTCAAGACAAGCACTGATTCTGAGAATATCTTCCTCACTATAGTCCCCAAAAGGTAACACCTTTTCAACTATCGGATAGCTAGTTGTGATTGTTCCCGTCTTATCAAACAAGAAAGTATCAACTTCCAGATATTTCTCCAGAACATCTCCATCCTTAATCACCATTTCACGGGTCAATCCCTCCTTGATAGCTGTCAAATAAGCTACAGGAGTAGAGATTTTCAAAGCGCAGGAGAAATCGACCAATAGGAAAGAAATAGCCTTAGAAAAAGAACCTGTTAATAGGTAAGTCAGACCAGCCCCCAAGAAATTATATTTGACGACCTTGTCCGCCATTTTGATGAAATAGCGTTGTTTCGTTTTCTTGTTTTCTTCAGATTTCTTCATCAACTCAATCAGTTGTAAAATCCGGCTGTTCATCTGATTATCGGTTACACGAATGCGTAACTCTCCAGTTTCTAATACTGTATTTGCACAAACCAAATCAGACTCTCTTTTTTCAACTGGAAAACTCTCTCCTGTCAAGGAACTTTCGTTGACCATACCTAAACCTGAAACTACTTGTCCATCAAACAGAATTTCATTTCCTTGAGATAAGATCAAGACATCTCCTATTTGAACATCGGAACTCTTGATGCTAACAACCGTATCGCCCTGTACTAGGAATACATCGCTCTCTTTTGCAAGAAGGCTTTGTTCTAAATCTGTTGCAGTTTTTTTCAAGGACCACTGATCTAAATGATTCCCCAAATCAAGCATAAACATGATATTGCTAGCTGTCTTGGATTGGTTCATAAACAAGGACAATAAAATCGCCGAACAGTCCAAGACCTCCATCGTTAGTTCCTTACGCGCTAGTGTTTGATAGGCTTCTCTAATATAGCCAAAAGCCTGATAACAAGTCCATATATAGCGAATAGGATACGGCACAAAACTACGAAAAAGTATACGCTTAATGGCTGCACCTGAAACAATAGAATAAGCACTCTCTTCTCTACGAATGGGAAGAGTCATCAACTCAGAAACTTTCCCTTTATCAATTCTTTTTAAAAAGGCTTCTGCATTATCTAATACAGAAAAGCCTTCTTTTATGCGTAGAGTAAAGTGCTGTTGATCCATGTAAAACTGGATAGACTCAATTCCCTTTTCATCTCTCGCCAAGGAACGAAGATAGTCTTGAATATCCAAGGTGAGTGAAAAAGAAGATGATAGTCGGATATGTTGGTATCCTCTATGTAGCACTTTAAAAGACATATTATTCTCCTATAAGGCTATCTAATTGCTCTTCTTTTTTCTCTTGCTCGTACAAATATTTGGCATCTTGCAAGACATCGTCTCCATGTTGTTTCATAACAGAAACAGATGCATCTAGCCCGTCTTTCAACTTGTAAGCCTTAGCCAAAGCTTTAGAATAACCTTTTTTAGCTTCCTTACTTGCCAAGATTTTCAAACCAAGGGTACCAAATGCGACACCACCCAAAAAGAGTGATGATTTTTTCGCAACTTTTGCAACGGTTAGTACTTCTTTTAACATACTTATTTCCTCCTTATCATTATTATATAGCAATTTAGATATAAAAGCAATTTCATTTCATAAATTGGAGAATTATACTCAATGAAAATCAAAGAGCAAACTAGGAAACTAGCCGCAGGCTGTACTTGAGTACGGCAAGGCGACGTTGACGTGGTTTGAATTTGATTTTCGAAGAGTATTAGTTTTATTTCTACTGAATCTCCCATCTACTTATTCCTAAAGTTGCTTTCATTTGCCTCTTTTGATACACTTAAACTATGAATACAAATCTCAAACCCAAACTTCAGCGTTTTGCTTCTGCGACTACCTTTGCCTGTCCTATCTGTCAAGAAAATCTGACTCTGGTAGAGAGTAGTCTCAAATGTAGCAATCGCCATTCTTTTGACTTGGCGAAATTCGGCTATGTCAATCTAGCCCCTCAAATCAAGCAATCTGCTAACTATGACAAGGAAAATTTTCAAAACCGTCAACAAATCCTAGAAGCCGGCTTTTATCAAGCTATTCTAGAGGCCGTCTCTGATTTACTTTCAAACTCAAAAAATGCCAAAACAATTTTAGATATCGGCTGTGGTGAAGGATTCTATTCTCGCAAACTCCAAGAAAGGCATCCTGACAAAACCTTCTATGCCTTTGATATTTCCAAAGATTCCGTCCAAATCGCTGCCAAGAGCGAACCCAACTGGGCAGTCAATTGGTTCGTTGGCGACCTAGCTCGTCTTCCTATAAAAGACGCCAGCATGGATATCCTGCTTGATATCTTCTCACCTGCCAACTATGGAGAATTTCGTCGCGTTTTATCCAAAGACGGTATCTTGATAAAGGTCATTCCAACTAAAAATCACCTCAAGGAAATCCGTCAGAAGGTACAAGACCAGCTGACAAACAAGGACTATTCCAACCAAGATATCAAAAATCATTTCCAAGAACACTTTACCATCCTATCTAGTCAAACTGCCTCTCTGACTAAAACTATCACAGCAGAGCAGCTCCAAGCCCTACTCAGTATGACTCCTCTCCTCTTTCACATTGACCAGAGCAAGATTGACTGGAGCCAACTGACAGAGATTACCATTGAGGCTGAGATTCTGGTTGGGAAAGTACTCTAATTGACACAAAAAACCGCATTTCAAGAAGATCTGCGGTTTTAAATTTCAATTTTTAAACTATCTATCCCAAAAGTCTAAAACATTTAAAGCTTTTAGCTTCTCCATTTATTTTCGATTCGAAATAAAAAACTTATCAATAAATAGCAAGTGAAATAAGGCAAGTGTAATTCCCGATAAGCACCCATGATAAGAGATTTCTTGATGGGTAAGGGGGTAAAGATTACTATTACCCGCCAATAGGCATGTTAAAATAACAAATAGAATCCAAAATAAATCAGTCCATTTATATTTTGAAAAATATTTTTTCCACATAAAAACACCTTCTTTCCTACAATTATATTATAATACTTTGTGTAAGCGAATACAAGAAATATGAGGTAATTTTTAAGTAGATTTCGAAGCTGAAAGACAGTAAAACCAGCATTTCTAAACCTTCACTGTATCTAGGATTTATCTGTTTTTA
>NZ_JAPVZJ010000023.1:0-29729 GCF_041432295.1 Streptococcus sp. 27098_8_109 | reverse complement strand
AATAGCAGATAGGAAAGAGTTGGGAAACCAGCTCTTTTTTGAAAACAAATCTTCATTTTGAAAATCATCAAAAAAATGGTATAATGGTAGGAAAAGATTCGGCTAAAAGTAGTGCTTTTAGAATAAGAGGGTAAGCAACCCTATAATCAAGATAAACTAAGCTTTCGGAGGAAAAATGAGTAATATCAGTTTAACAACACTTGGTGGTGTACGTGAAAACGGGAAAAATATGTATATCGCTGAAATCGATGGATCTATTTTCGTTTTGGATGCAGGTCTGAAATATCCTGAAAATGAACAACTAGGGGTGGATGTGGTCATTCCAAATATGGACTACCTTTTTGAAAACAGTGACCGTATCGCTGGGGTCTTCTTGACCCACGGTCATGCGGATGCCATTGGTGCTCTGCCTTATCTCTTGGCTGAAGCCAAGGTGCCTGTATTTGGGTCTGAGCTGACCATTGAGTTGGCCAAACTCTTTGTCAAAGGAAATGACACAGTTAAGAAATTCAATGATTTTCATGTTATAGATGAGGATACGGAGATTGATTTTGGAGGAACTGTGGTTTCCTTCTTCCGTACGACCCACTCTATCCCAGAAAGTCTGGGTGTTGTCTTGAAGACAGCTGAAGGTAGTATCGTTTATACAGGTGATTTCAAATTTGACCAGACAGCTAGTGAATCCTATGCGACAGACTTTGCTCGTTTGGCAGAAATCGGTCGTGACGGAGTTCTAACTCTTCTTAGCGATTCAGCCAATGCGGACAGTAATATCCAAGTGGCTAGCGAAAGTGAAGTTGGGGACGAGATAACTCAAACCATTTCGGACTGGGATGGTCGTATCATTGTTGCAGCAGTAGCCAGCAACCTCTCTCGTATCCAGCAGGTGTTTGACGCTGCGGATGCAACAGGCCGTCGTGTGGTCTTGACAGGATTCGATATTGAAAATATCGTCCGTACTGCTATTCGCCTCAAGAAATTGTCTCTAGCTAACGAGAGTCTTTTGATTAAACCAAAAGATATGTCTCGTTTTGAAGACCATGAGTTGATTATCCTTGAGACAGGTCGTATGGGTGAGCCTATCAACGGTCTTCGCAAGATGTCGATTGGTCGCCACCGTTATGTGGAAATCAAGGACGGTGACCTAGTCTATATCGTAACCACTCCGTCTATCGCCAAAGAAGCAGTCATGGCGCGTGTGGAAAACATGATTTATCAAGCTGGAGGGGTTGTCAAACTGATCACTCAAAGCTTGCGTGTGTCAGGGCACGGAAATGCGCGTGATTTGCAGTTGATGATCAATCTCTTGCAACCCAAGTATCTCTTCCCGATTCAAGGGGAATACCGCGAGTTGGATGCCCATGCTAAGGCTGCTATGGCAGTAGGTATGTTGCCAGAACGCATTTTCATCCCTAAAAAGGGAACAAGCATGGCTTATGAGAATGGCGATTTTGTCCCAGCTGGCGCGGTTTCGGCAGGGGATGTCTTGATTGACGGGAATGCCATTGGTGATGTTGGTAATGTGGTTCTTCGTGACCGTAAGGTCTTGTCAGAGGACGGTATTTTTATCGTAGCAATCACTGTTAACCGTCGTGAGAAGAAAATTGTGGCCAAGGCTCGTGTTCACACGCGTGGATTTGTTTATCTCAAGAAGAGTCGCGATATTCTCCGTGAAAGTTCCGAATTGATTAACCAGACGGTAGAAGACTATCTTCAAGGAGATGACTTTGACTGGGCAGACCTTAAAGGGAAGGTTCGTGATAATCTGACCAAGTATCTCTTTGACCAAACCAAACGTCGTCCAGCTATTTTACCAGTAGTCATGGAAGCAAAATAATCGTTGAAATAAACAGAGAGAAAGTCGAGTTTCGGCTTTTTCTTATAGAAAAATAGAGGAAAAATTATGGCAGTAATGAAAATCGAGTATTATTCACAAGTTTTGGATATGGAGTGGGGAGTGAATGTCCTCTATCCTGATGCCAATCGAGTGGAAGAACCAGAGTGTGAAGATATTCCCGTCTTGTACCTCTTGCACGGAATGTCTGGCAACCATAATAGCTGGCTCAAGCGGACCAATGTAGAACGCTTGCTTCGAGGAACCAATCTCATCGTTGTCATGCCTAATACCAGCAACGGTTGGTACACCGATACCCAATATGGTTTTGACTATTACACAGCTCTAGCAGAGGAATTGCCACAGGTTCTGAAACGTTTCTTCCCTAACATGACTAGTAAGCGTGAAAAGACCTTTATCGCTGGTCTCTCCATGGGAGGCTATGGCTGTTTCAAATTGGCTCTTGCTACAAATCATTTTTCTCATGCAGCTAGCTTTTCAGGTGCCCTTAGTTTTCAAGATTTTTCTCCTGAAAGCCAAAATCTGGGGACACCAGCTTACTGGAGAGGTGTTTTTGGGGAGATTAAAGATTGGACAACTAGTCCTTATTCTCTAGAAAGTCTGGCTAAAAAATCGGATAAAAAGACCAAACTTTGGGCTTGGTGTGGCGAGCAGGATTTCTTGTACGAAGCCAATAATTTAGCAGTAAAAAATCTCAAAAAACTGGGCTTTGATGTGACCTATAGCCATAGCGCCGGAACTCACGAGTGGTATTATTGGGAAAAACAATTGGAACGGTTCTTAGCAACCTTACCAATCGATTTCAAATTAGAAGAGAGATTGTCATAATTTAGCTTTCTTTCAGCTTGTTTTAGTAAAATAGACTTTATTTGCTAGAAAGGTGGAGGAACATGCGCTGGATTTTTCGTTTGATAGGGGCTTTCTTTTCTTTTGTGTGGCGTTTGTTTTGGCGTCTAGTTTGGATAGCTTTTCTTTTGTGTGCTTTTGCTTTTGGACTTCTCTGGTATCTGAACGGTGATTTTCAAGGAGCGCTAAAGCAAGCAGAACGGTCAGTCAAGATTGGTAAACAAAGTATCGACCAATGGGAAAAAACAGGGCAACTGCCTAAGTTGAACAAGACAGATAGCCACCAACACTCTGAAGGAAGGTGGCCACAGGCCTCTGCTCGTATTTACCTAGATCCCCAGATGGATTCACGCTTTCAAGAAGCTTATTTAGAAGCAATCCAGAATTGGAATCAAACTGGTGCTTTTAACTTTGAAATTGTGACTGAGTCCAGCAAGGCGGATATCTTGGCTACGGAGATGAACAACGGAAACACTCCTGTGGCAGGAGAGGCGGAAAGTCAGACTAATCTCTTAACGGGACAATTCTTGTCTGTCACGGTGCGGTTGAATCATTATTATCTGTCTAATCCTGACTATGGCTATTCATATGAGCGCCTTGTCCATACGGCGGAACATGAGTTGGGGCATGCGATTGGCTTGGACCATACAGATGAGAAGTCTGTGATGCAACCTGCAGGTTCCTTTTATGGTATTCAGGAAGAGGATGTTGCAAACCTCCGAAAAATATATGAGACTAGTGAGTAGGGAACAATCTTTCCCTACTTTTTTGCTATAATGGAACTATGAATAACTTGATTAAATCAAAACTAGAGCTCTTGCCGACCAGCCCTGGTTGCTACATTCACAAAGATAAAAACGGCACCATTATCTATGTAGGAAAGGCCAAAAATCTGCGTAATCGCGTGAGGTCTTATTTCCGTGGAAGTCATGATACTAAGACAGAGGCTCTGGTATCTGAAATTGTGGATTTTGAATTTATTGTTACGGAGTCCAATATTGAGGCACTTCTCCTAGAAATCAACCTGATCAAGGAAAATAAGCCTAAATACAATATCATGCTCAAGGATGATAAGTCCTATCCTTTCATCAAAATCACCAATGAACGCTATCCTCGTTTGATTATTACCCGACAGGTCAAGAAGGACGGAGGTCTCTACTTTGGTCCCTATCCAGATGTGGGGGCAGCCAATGAAATCAAGAGGTTGCTGGATCGGATTTTCCCTTTTCGTAAGTGTACCAATCCACCGTCTAAGGTCTGTTTTTACTATCATATCGGTCAATGTATGGCCCACACCATCTGTAAGAAAGATGAGGCCTATTTCAAGTCTATGGCACAGGAGGTTTCTGATTTCCTAAAAGGACAGGATGACAAAATCATTGATGCTCTTAAGGGAAAAATGGCAGCGGCAGCCCAAGCTATGGAATTTGAACGTGCAGCGGAATACCGTGACCTAATTCAGGCTATTGGAACGCTTCGAACCAAGCAACGGGTCATGGCTAAGGATCTCCAAAATCGGGATGTCTTTGGCTACTATGTGGACAAGGGATGGATGTGTGTTCAGGTTTTCTTTGTTCGTCAGGGCAAGTTAATTGAACGTGACGTCAATCTATTCCCCTACTACAATGATCCGGACGAGGATTTCTTAACCTATGTGGGACAATTCTATCAAGAAAAATCCCATCTAGTACCAAATGAAGTATTGATTCCGCAGGATATTGATGAAGAAGCCGTCAAGGCCTTGGTGGATACTAAGATTCTCAAACCTCAGCGTGGTGAGAAAAAACAGTTGGTCAATTTGGCTATAAAGAATGCTCGAGTCAGCCTAGAGCAGAAATTCAACCTGCTAGAGAAATCTGTTGAAAAGACTCAGGGGGCTATTGAAAATCTGGGACGCTTGCTTCAAATACCGACCCCAGTCCGCATCGAATCCTTCGATAACTCTAATATCATGGGAACCAGTCCTGTTTCAGCCATGGTGGTCTTTGTCAATGGTAAACCAAGTAAAAAAGATTACCGTAAGTATAAAATCAAGACCGTAGTCGGGCCAGACGACTATGCTAGTATGCGAGAGGTCATTCGCAGACGCTATGGTCGAGTACAGCGTGACGGTTTGACTCCTCCAGATTTGATTGTGATTGATGGGGGACAAGGTCAAGTCAATATCGCCAAGCAGGTTATCCAAGAAGAGCTGGGCTTGGATATTCCAATTGCAGGTCTGCAAAAAAATGACAAGCACCAAACCCATGAATTGCTCTTTGGAGATCCGCTGAAGGTGGTGGAGTTGTCTCGCAATTCTCAGGAATTTTTCCTCCTCCAACGCATCCAAGATGAGGTTCACCGCTTTGCCATCACCTTCCACCGCCAACTGCGCTCCAAAAATTCCTTTTCATCACAACTGGATGGAATTGACGGTCTGGGACCTAAACGCAAGCAGAATCTTATGAAGCATTTCAAGTCTTTGACTAAAATCAAGGAAGCCAGTGTGGATGAGATTGTCGAAGTTGGGGTACCAAGAGCAGTTGCAGAAGCTGTGCAGAGGAAGTTGAACCCGCAGGAGGCAGAAGTCTTGCCTCAAGTGGCGGAAGAACAAGTAGATTATCAAACGGAAGGAAATCACAATGAAACATAAAATCGCAATTTTATCAGATATTCATGGCAATGCGACGGCCCTAGAAGCAGTGATTGCAGATGCTAAAAATCAAGGAGTCAGTGAATACTGGCTTCTGGGAGATATTTTTCTTCCTGGTCCAGGCGCAAATGACTTAGTCGCCCTGCTAAAGGACCTTTCTATCACAACCAGTGTTCGAGGCAATTGGGATGATCGTGTCCTTGAGGCCTTGGATGGCGAATATGGTTTGGAACATCCGAAAGAAATCCAGTCAATGCGCATGACCCAGTTTTTGATGGAGCAAATGGATCCTGCAACGATTGTCTGGCTACGAAGCTTGCCTTTGCTGGAAAAGAAAGAAATTGACGGATTGCGCTTTTCTATCTCTCATAATTTGCCAAATAAGAACTATGGTGGGGACCTACTGGTTGGGAATGATACAGATAAATTTGACCAACTGCTAGATGCGGAAACGGACGTGGCAGTTTATGGTCATGTTCACAAGCAGTTGCTTCGTTACGGAAGCCAAGGGCAACAAATCATCAATCCAGGGTCGATTGGCATGCCCTATTTTAATTGGGAGGCGTTAAAAAATCACCGTGCCCAGTATGCCGTGATAGAAGTTGAAGATGGGGAATTGGTAAATATCCTATTTCGTAAAGTCGCTTATGACTATGAAGCGGAGTTGGAGTTGGCCAAATTCAAGGGGCTTCCTTTTATCGAAATGTATGAAGAGCTACGACGAGAAGACAACTATCAGGGGCACAATCTGAAACTCTTAGCCAACTTAATAGAAAAGCATGGGTATGTAGAGGATGTGAAGAATTTCTTGGAGGCTATAAAGTCAGAATATAAGATGGACTAGTTTCTTTAAGCAGCTGAAAATTAATTGGAACTGGATGAGGGGCTTCCTGATTTAAATGGTTTTCTTCATTCAGTTGCTTATCCTTGTTCCAGTTTGTTTCTACGAAAAATCTCTGCAAGCTCTTTCAAATTATGGTAGAATGGAAGCAGTAGAATTAGAAAAGGAAATCGATTATGAAATTTCTTGAATTAAATAAAAAACGTCATACGACCAAGCAGTTCACTGATAAACCTGTTGATCCAAAAGATGTGCGTACGGCTATCGAAATTGCAACCTTGGCACCAAGCGCCCACAACAGCCAGCCTTGGAAATTTGTGGTGGTTCGTGAGAAAAATGCTGAACTGGCAAAATTGGCTTACGGTTCAAACTTTGAGCAGGTATCATCAGCACCTGTAACCATTGCCCTATTTACAGATACAGACCTTGCCAAACGTGCTCGTAAGATTGCCCGAGTTGGTGGTGCTAACAATTTCTCAGAAGAACAACTTCAATACTTTATGAAAAATTTGCCAGCTGAATTTGCTCGTTACAATGAACAACAGGTCAGCGACTACCTAGCCCTCAATGCAGGTCTGGTTGCTATGAACTTGGTTTTGGCTCTTACAGACCAAGGAATCGGATCAAATCTTATTCTTGGTTTTGATAAATCAAAAGTCAATGAAGTTTTGGATATCGAAGACCGCTTCCGCCCAGAACTCTTGATTACAGTGGGTTACACAGACGAAAAATTGGAACCAAGCTACCGCTTGCCAGTAGATGAAATCATCGAGAAAAGATAGAAAGAAGAATAAAATGACAGCAATTGATTTTACAGCAGAAGTAGAAAAACGCAAAGAAGAACTCTTGGCTGACTTGTTTAGCCTTTTGGAAATCAACTCAGAACGTGATGATAGCAAGGTTGATGCTGAGCATCCATTTGGACCTGGGCCGGTAAAAGCCTTGGAAAAATTCCTTGAAATCGCAGACCGCGATGGCTACCCAACTAAAAATGTTGACAACTATGCAGGACACTTCGAGTTTGGTGATGGAGAAGAAGTTCTCGGAATCTTTGCCCACATGGACGTGGTGCCAGCTGGTAGCGGTTGGGACACAGACCCTTACACACCAACTATCAAAGACGGTCGCCTTTATGCGCGTGGGGCTTCGGATGACAAGGGACCTACAACAGCTTGTTACTATGGTTTGAAAATCATCAAAGAATTGGGTCTTCCAACTTCTAAGAAAGTCCGCTTCATCGTCGGAACAGATGAAGAATCAGGTTGGGCAGACATGGACTACTACTTTGAGCACGTAGGACTTGCCAAACCAGACTTCGGTTTCTCTCCTGATGCTGAATTCCCTATCATCAACGGTGAAAAAGGAAATATTACAGAATACCTACATTTTGCAGGAGAAAATACAGGTGCAGCCCGTCTTCACAGCTTCACAGGTGGTTTACGTGAAAATATGGTACCAGAATCAGCAACAGCAGTCGTTTCAGGTGATTTGGCTGACTTGCAAGCTAAACTAGATGCCTTTATTGCAGAACACAAACTTAGAGGAGAACTCCAAGAAGAAGCTGGCCAATACAAGGTGACAATTATTGGTAAATCAGCTCACGGTGCTATGCCTGCTTCAGGTGTCAATGGTGCGACTTACTTAGCCCTCTTCCTTAGCCAGTTTGACTTTGCTGGTCCAGCCAAAGACTACCTTGACATCGCTGGTAAAATTCTCTTGAACGACCATGAGGGTAAAAATCTCAAGATTGCTCATGTGGATGAAAAGATGGGTGCCCTTTCTATGAATGCGGGTGTCTTCCGCTTCGATGAAACAAGTGCTGATAATACCATTGCCCTCAACATCCGCTATCCAAAAGGAACAAGTCCAGAACAAATCAAGTCAATCCTTGAAAACTTGCCAGTTGCTTCTGTTAGCCTTTCTGAACACGGTCATACCCCTCACTATGTTCCAATGGAAGATCCACTTGTGCAAACCTTGTTGAATGTTTATGAAAAACAAACTGGTCTTAAAGGTCACGAGCAAGTCATCGGTGGTGGAACCTTTGGTCGCTTGCTAGAACGAGGTGTTGCCTATGGTGCCATGTTCCCAGACTCAATTGACACCATGCACCAAGCCAATGAATTTATCGCCTTGGATGATCTCTTCCGAGCTGCAGCAATCTATGCCGAAGCTATTTACGAATTGATCAAATAAAACGATAGAAGTCTGAGATCTTATGCTTGGACTTCTTTTTGGAGGGAAAGTAGATGTCTCAAATCGAAAGAATCAAGCAGGCTATCATGGCAGATCCACAGAATGCTACCTATACAAAGCGTGGCATCGAGCCTCTCTTTGCAACGCCAAAGACTGCTCGCATCAATATCATCGGTCAGGCCCCGGGACTTAAAACCCAAGAAGCAGGCCTTTACTGGAAAGATAAGAGTGGTGACCGCCTGAGAGACTGGCTAGGTGTGGATGAAGATACCTTTTACAATTCAGGATATTTTGCTGTTTTGCCTATGGATTTCTACTTTCCAGGGCATGGCAAGTCAGGTGATCTGCCACCGAGAATTGGCTTTGCTGAAAAATGGCATCCGCAGCTCTTGCAAGAATTACCAGATATAAAGTTGACCCTCTTGATTGGACAATATGCCCAAGCCTACTATTTACATGAGAAAATCAGTGGCAAGGTGACAGAACGGGTAAAACATTACCAGAACTACTTACCAACATATTTTCCACTAGTTCACCCCTCACCGCGAAATCAAATCTGGATGGCTAAAAATCCTTGGTTTGAGTCAGAAGTGGTGCCGGATTTGAAAAAAAGAATTAAAACTATTTTATAGTCAATGAAAATCAAAGAGCAAACTAGGAAGCTAGCCGCAGGCTGTACTTGAGTACGGTAAGGCGACGCTGACGTGGTTTGAATTTGATTTTCGAAGAGTATTAGGAGAAAAAGAATGAAAGAAATAACCTTTGACGCATTTTACCAGCTTTACCAAAATGACCAACTTTCTCTAGTGGACGTTAGAGAAGTAGATGAATTTGAAGCTCTTCATATAGAAAGTGCTCGCAACCTACCGCTTAGTCAATTGGCCGATATCTATGATCAGTTGGACAAGGATCAGTTACATTATGTTATTTGTAAATCTGGAATGAGATCGGCGCGTGCTTGCCAATTCTTATCAGAACAAGGTTATGAGGTTATCAATGTCCAAGGTGGCATGATGGCCTTTGAAGAACTTTAATACTCAATGAAAATCAAAGAGCAAACTAGGAAGCTAGCCGCAGGCTGTACTTGAGTACGGCAAGGTGAAGCTGACGTGGTTTGAAGAGATTTTCGAAGAGTATAAACATTAGAATTTTCTCCTACTTGGTGTGGACTGGGTAGGAGAATTTTATTTTTAGACAATTCTCATTTTTAAGAATCTTGAAAACATTCAATATTTACTTCGTGAAGCTTTTTTCATAGTCTCTTTCATGATATACTAGGTCAGTATTTTATAAATATGAAGGAGATTTACATGGCTAAAAAAGGTGCCCTAACAGGTTTGCTCCTGTTTGGAATATTTTTTGGTGCGGGGAACTTGATTTTTCCGCCTTCTCTAGGTGCTCTATCTGGAGAACATTTTATTCCTGCCATCGCAGGTTTTGTCTTTTCAGGTGTCGGTATCGCCGTCTTGACTCTTATTATTGGAACGCTAAATCCTAAAGGATATATCTACGAGATTTCAACAAAGATAGCGCCTTGGTTTGCGACTCTTTACCTCTCAGTTCTTTACTTGTCAATTGGTCCATTCTTTGCTATCCCACGTACAGCTACAACAGCTTACGAAGTGGGGATTAGCCCCCTTTTGTCGGATGCAAATAAAGGTCTTGGTTTGATTGTCTTTACAGTTCTGTATTTTGCAGCAGCCTATTTGATTTCGCTTAATCCATCAAAAATCTTAGACCGTATCGGCCGTATTTTAACACCAGTCTTTGCGATTTTGATTGTTATCTTGGTTGTCCTAGGAGCTATCAAATACGGTGGAACAAGTCCTCAAGCTGCTTCAGCTGCTTATCAAGCTTCTGCCTTTGGGACAGGTTTCCTAGAAGGTTACAATACCTTGGACGCCCTTGCCTCCGTTGCCTTCAGTGTAATCGCAGTTCAAACCTTGAAACAACTTGGCTTCTCAAGTAAGAAAGAATACATTTCAACCATTTGGGTTGTTGGTATCGTTGTTGCCCTTGCCTTCAGTGCTCTTTATATCGGTTTAGGTTTCCTTGGAAATCATTTTCCGGTACCAGCTGAAGCGATGAAGGGTGGAACACCAGGTGTTTACATCTTGTCACAAGCCACTCAAGAAATCTTTGGCTCAACAGCCCAACTCTTCCTTGCAGCTATGGTTACTGTAACCTGCTTCACAACAACGGTTGGTTTGATTGTGTCAACAGCTGAGTTCTTTAATGAACGTTTCCCACAAATCAGTTATAAGGTTTATGCGACAGCCTTTACCTTGATTGGATTTGCTATTGCCAATTTGGGTCTTGATGCGATTATCAAGTACTCAATCCCTGTACTGGTTATCTTGTACCCAATCACCATTGCCATCGTTATGATTGTCATTGTCAACAAATTTGTGGCTCTTTCAAAACCAGGTATGCAGTTGACAATTGCTGTGGTTACAGCTATTGCCATTGCAAGCGTACTAGGAAGCTCGTTTAAGGTTGAGTTTCTTGCAAACCTTGTCAACGCTCTTCCTTTTGCCAAGGCCTCACTCCCATGGTTAGTACCAGCCGTTGTCGGAATCTTGCTCTCATTGGTTCTACCAAACAAGCAAGAAAGCGATGTTTTTGAAATGGAATAATCATTAAAATCACTTTTGTAGCCAAGTCTACAGGAGTGATTTTCTTTTTTTATCCGATGATAAATGTGTTATAATAGGTAGCAAAAGAGGTGAAGAAATGAATCAAACAGTAGAATATATCAAAGAACTGACAGCTATTGCATCGCCAACGGGCTTCACTCGTGAGATTTCAGACTATTTAGTCAAGACTCTAGAAGGTTTTGGTTACCAGCCGGTTCGCACAGCCAAGGGCGGTGTCAATGTGACCATCAAAGGTCAAAATGATGAAGAGCACCGCTATGTGACTGCCCATGTGGATACGTTGGGTGCTATTGTCCGTGCTGTCAAACCAGACGGCCGTCTCAAAATGGACCGTATCGGTGGTTTCCCTTGGAACATGATTGAAGGAGAAAACTGTACTGTTCACGTAGCTAGCACAGGTGAAAAAGTATCAGGAACCATCCTCATCCACCAAACTTCTTGCCATGTCTATAAGGATGCAGGAACTGCAGAACGCACTCAGGACAATATGGAAGTGCGTTTGGATGCAAAAGTGACCAATGAAAAAGAAACTCGTGCTCTTGGTATTGAGGTCGGTGATTTTATCAGCTTTGATCCACGAACCGTCGTGACAGAGACAGGTTTTATCAAGTCTCGTCATTTGGACGATAAGGTCAGTGCAGCGATTTTGCTTAATCTGCTTCGTATTTATAAGGAAGAGAAGATTGAATTGCCCGTAACAACCCATTTTGCTTTTTCAGTCTTTGAAGAAGTGGGGCATGGGGCTAACTCTAATATTCCTGCTCAGGTGGTAGAATATCTGGCTGTGGATATGGGAGCTATGGGAGATGACCAGCAAACAGACGAATATACAGTGTCTATCTGTGTCAAGGATGCTTCTGGACCTTATCACTATGACTTCCGTCAACATTTGGTTGCTTTGGCTAAAGAGCAAGATATTCCATTTAAACTGGATATCTATCCATTTTATGGTTCGGACGCTTCAGCAGCCATGTCCGCAGGGGCAGAAGTCAAACACGCCCTTCTCGGTGCTGGTATCGAGTCTAGTCACTCATATGAACGCACTCATATTGATTCGGTGGTCGCAACGGAACGTATGGTTGATGCTTATCTTAAGAGCGCATTGGTAGATTGATATGTGTTTGATTTGCCAGAGAATTGAGCTCATCAAGAAGGGAGAAAGTCCCTATTTTGTCAAAGAGTTGGAAACAGGCTATCTTGTGGTTGGAGACCACCAGTATTTTGCAGGCTATAGTCTCTTTCTAGCCAAGGAACATGTCACCGAATTGCACCATTTGAAAAAGGAGACAAGACTCCATTTTCTAGAAGAAATGAGTGTGGTCCAAGAGGCGGTTGCTAAGGCTTTTGCTGCTGAGAAAATGAATATCGAACTGCTAGGAAATGGCGATGCCCATCTTCATTGGCATCTGTTTCCTAGACGAAGAGGTGACATGAATGGTCACGGTCTCAATGGACGTGGTCCAGTCTGGTGGGTTCCCTTTGAAGAAATGACAGCAGAAACCTGCCAAGCAAAACCGGATGAGATTAAAAGATTAGTCAAACGATTATCGTTAGAAGTAGATAAACTATTAGAAATAAAGGAGTAGAAATGAAAAAAAGATACCTTATCTTGACAGCTTTGCTAGCCTTGAGTCTAGCAGCTTGTTCACAAGAAAAAGCAAAAAATGAAGATGGCTCAGTTAAGACAGAGCAAACAGCTAAAGCTGATGGAACAGTAGGAAGTAAGGCTCAAGGAGCTGCCCAGAAAAAAGCAGAAGTGGTTAACAAAGGAGACTACTACAGCATCCAAGGGAAATACGATGAAATCATCGTAGCAAATAAACACTACCCATTGTCAAAAGACTACAATCCAGGGGAAAATCCAACAGCCAAGGCTGAGTTGGTCAAACTCATTAAAGCTATGCAAGAGGCAGGTTTCCCGATTAGCGATCATTACAGTGGTTTTAGAAGTTATGAAACTCAGACCAAGCTCTATCAAGATTATGTCAACCAAGATGGGAAGGCAGCAGCTGACCGTTATTCTGCTCGACCTGGCTATAGCGAACACCAGACAGGTTTAGCCTTTGATGTGATTGGGACAAATGGTGATTTGGTGACAGAAGAAAAAGCGGCCCAATGGCTCTTGGATCATGCTGCTGATTATGGCTTTGTTGTTCGTTATCTCAAAGGTAAGGAAAAGGAAACAGGCTATATGGCTGAAGAATGGCACCTTCGTTATGTCGGAAAAGAAGCAAAAGAAATTGCAGAGAGTGGTCTCAGTTTGGAAGAGTACTATGGATTTGAAGGCGGAGATTACGTCGATTAATACTCTTCGAAAATCAAATTCAAACCACGTCAGCGTCGCCTTACCGTACTCAAGTACAGCCTGCGGCTAGCTTCCTAGTTTGCTCTTTGATTTTCATTGAGTATAAAAAATAAACTTTTCTCTTGCAATTCTAGATAAATAGTGTATAATAAATGGGTATGTGTAAAGCATGCTTGTGGGAGGTAAAAATCTTTAATTACCGCCAAAACCACAAAGGAGGATTTAAAAATGGCTAAAAAAGTCGAAAAACTTGTAAAATTGCAAATCCCTGCTGGTAAAGCTACACCAGCTCCACCGGTTGGACCTGCTCTTGGTCAAGCTGGTATCAACATCATGGGATTCACAAAAGAGTTCAACGCTCGTACAGCTGACCAAGCTGGTATGATCATTCCAGTTGTTATCTCAGTTTACGAAGATAAATCATTTACTTTCATCACTAAAACACCACCAGCTGCTGTTCTTTTGAAAAAAGCTGCAGGTGTTGAAAAAGGATCAGGTACACCTAACAAAACTAAAGTTGCTACAGTTACTCGTGCACAAGTACAAGAAATTGCAGAAACTAAGATGCCAGATTTGAACGCAGCAAACGTAGAGTCTGCAATGCGTATGATCGAAGGTACTGCTCGTTCTATGGGATTCACTGTTGTTGACTAATCAATAACACAGTAGAAAATCTCACAGCAGTCTATTAGTTGCTTTTCATACTAGGCAAGTGACTAAAGCTTGTACTTGGGTACAGCAAGGAAGCTTAACGAAGTAGGAAAAGAAAAATAATAGACTGAAAACCCGCAAGACTTCATCATTTCGAGGAGTGACGTGGGAGATGAAAATCGATTGAACCACTTACAAGGAGAATAGAAAATGGCTAAAAAAAGCAAACAACTTCGTGCTGCTCTTGAGAAAATCGACAGCACAAAAGCATACAGCGTAGAAGAAGCTGTAGCACTTGCAAAAGAAACTAACTTTGCAAAATTTGACGCAACTGTAGAAGTTGCTTACAACTTGAACATCGACGTTAAAAAAGCTGATCAACAAATCCGTGGAGCAATGGTATTGCCAAACGGTACTGGTAAAACTTCACGCGTTCTTGTTTTCGCACGTGGTGCAAAAGCTGAAGAAGCAAAAGCTGCTGGTGCAGACTTTGTTGGTGAAGATGACCTTGTTGCTAAAATCAACGACGGTTGGTTGGACTTCGACGTAGTTATCGCTACACCTGATATGATGGCTCTTGTTGGACGTCTTGGACGTGTCCTTGGACCACGTAACTTGATGCCAAACCCTAAAACTGGTACTGTAACAATGGATGTTGCTAAAGCAGTTGAAGAGTCTAAAGGTGGTAAAATCACTTACCGTGCTGACCGTGCAGGTAACGTTCAAGCAATCATCGGTAAAGTATCATTTGAAGCTGAAAAATTGGTTGAAAACTTCAAAGCTTTCAACGAAACAATCCAAAAAGCAAAACCAGCTACAGCTAAAGGAACTTACGTAACAAACTTGACTATCACAACTACTCAAGGTGTTGGTATCAAAGTTGACGTAAACTCACTTTAATCAGTAGTTTATATCATAGAACGAGTACTAAAGTGCTCGTTTTTTTGTTTTGTCTCTTTGTCAACTGTAGTGGATCGCAGAAAAGCTAAGTTCGAGAAAGGACACATTTCGTCACTTCTTTTTTTCATTGTTCGATTGTCAAATGTTTATCCTTTGTGGTAGATTTGTTTTTCATCTCTATGCCTTTCTTGTGTTTGTGGTGAACAAAAAGGTGTTTTCTTATTCCTGCATTAGCTAACAAAACAGCTTTAAGCCTCTTATCAAATGAAATCGAGGACTAGCTATAACCTAGTTGAACCTTCTAACATTTAGGAAGAATAGGTGGCTAAGTTCATTATAGAACTTTCAGATAGTTACCGCCATTTATTATTACCCTATTTTGCATATCTATCCTTAGAATCTTTTTTAAATTGATGTATAATGAAAAGAGTTGTATAATTTACCATAAATTAATATACTAATTTAAAAATGTAAAAAGAAGGGAATATGAATTTCAAAACTACTGGAGAAGAAAGGAATATGAATTTCAAAACTACTGGAGAAGAAAGACAGAATTTCTCGTTAAGAAAATTGGCAGTTGGTCTTGTATCTGTGGCAGTTGCGTGTTTCTTTTTGATGGGAACTGGCCTACAGACTGTATCTGCCCAAGAATCTCATACCGTTAATTATACTTATGTTTTAGAGTCGGATTTGACTGATGAAGAGAAGGCTCTCTTGATTACATCCCTACCACAAGTAGCGGAAAAAACAGACGCTACCTACTATCTGGTTTATCGAGCAAATCAAGTATTGCCCAATACGGGTACTAGCTCTCCATTAGGGACTGTTGCCTTGGTGGCAGGCCTTAGTTTGCTGGTCGTAGTGGTTCTTAAGGGACGTGATGGCAAGAGCAAGATTAGTCGATTCTTGTTAGTAACCGGTCTAGGAAGTCAGTTGCTGTCTCCAACTGCCCTTGCCTTGACTAGTGAGACACTGGCTGCCTACAACACTCAACTATCGGTCCATTCAGGAGATGCCTTGCCAGCTCCGGTTGATATTCCTGGATATACTTATCTAGGATTTGTAGAAAACAAACTAGCTCATTCTGTGCCGACAACTAGCAAGCCAGCAGAATCTACTGGAAATCAAAAGGTTAAATCAGAAAACAGTCAATCTCAAGAAGTGATTGCAGCTCATTCAGCAGCTTTGACTATGGGAACTGAATTTGTCAAGCAGTCAAATGACAGCAAGTCTAACTTAGAAAATGTAGATATCTCAGCAACTAAGGCTCCATCTTCTAAAAATGAGGATACTAGTCAGCAACCAGCAGTTTCTCTAAGTCAGGAAAGCAAGGATACTAATGTTGTCAAAGGCGGGGAGGAAAACCAAAAACCAGCACCAGCTACAGAGTCTGCAACAAATTCAAGCCAAACTGATGGGAATCAAGAACAGACAAATCCAGTACCGCCAGCTTCGCAAAACCCAGTGGTAGAGAATCAGCAAGGAGGAACATCTTCTCCTGTAGAGCCTCAACCACAAGAAAACAATGAAACTGTAGTGCAAGCAAAAGATACGCAAGAGCCCGGTCATGAGGGTGAGGCCCTAGTTCAACCATCACAACCAGCCTACACAGATTCTCAGGAGGAAGCTCCAGTTGAGACAATAGTGTCAGAGTCTACAGAAGTTGTTAGCAGTAAGGACACGCAAGAGCCCGGCCATGAGGGCGAGACTTTAGTTCAACCCGTTCAGCCATCTTACACAGCCCCAATTAGTACCCAAGGTACGCAAGAGCCCGGTCACGAGGGCGAGGCCCTGGTTCAATCCGTTCAACCGTCTTATATAGACCCCGTTAGCACCCAAGGTACGCAAGAGCCAGGTCACGGGGGTGAGGCTGCTGTAGCAGAAGCCCTACCTGAACTGCCTTTGAAAAGTACTCTCCGAACAGTAACGGAAACCATTCCTCATGAAACTGAAGAAATCGAAGATGCGACCATCTTAAAAAATCGCCGAGAAATTGCTCAGAAAGGGAAAGATGGTTTACGTACAATCGAGTATGAAGATTATCTCGTAGATGGTAAGGTAGAAGCTAGTAAGGAAATCTCACGTACAGAACTAGAGCCAACCAAAGAGATTGTCAAGGTTGGTAGTCTTGTTAAAACCAAACCAACAGTTGAAATTACTAATCTTGTTACAGAGGAGAGCAAAAAAGCAGTAGCAGTCAACTATCACTTAGATGATCCAACGTCTGCTTTTGTTAAGGCTAAGGCCCAAATTTACCAAAATGGAACATTGGTCAAAGAGGTGAATTTGAAAGATCCATCAGTCCAGCAAACGATTGATGGCTTGGACTACTATACTCCTTATACAATTAAGACTTATCTAACCTATAATCTAGGTCAATCTGATCAGGAAAGTACAGAAGTATCGACGAAAGATTTTCAGTTAGACTATAAGAAAATTGAAATCAAAGATATAGATGAAGTCGGTCTCTATGGTAAGGAAGATGGTCACTACCGTCGTTATTTGAATTTATCAGAAATACCAAGTGATTTGTCCCCTTATTTTGTCAAAGTCAAATCAGACAAGATGAAGGAAATGTTGCTACCAGTTAGCTCTATTAAGGAAACAGCTGATGGGAAATATAAGGTAACCGTTGCCTTCAATGAACTGGTTCAAGAGGAGGGTTCAACATACAAGGATAACTATAGTTTCACAGTTGATAAGCAAAAACAGTCCAAGAATGGAGTTTATACTTCCTTCAAGAAACTGATTGCTGCCATGCAGGACAATCTCGCTGGAACCTTTAAACTTGGAACTGATATGACAGCTGATGAGGTTTCCTTAGCTAGGAGACAAACCAGCTATGTGACAGGTATTTTCACTGGTAATCTTATCGGTGCGAGTGATGGAAAACCGTTTGCGATTTATGACCTTAAGACAGCCTTGTTTGATAACTTGACCAAGACTACTGTGAAAGATATTGATCTTAAAGCGGTAGCGATTAAGAGTCAAGAAGACACAGCCAGCCTAGCAAAAGTGGCTACTAACAGCCAGATTAGTAATGTAGCTGTAGAAGGTCAATTGACAGGTAGCAAGTCAGTTGCAGGTTTGGTAGCGAAGTCTCAAGATACAGAAATAAGCAATAGTTCCTTTACAGGTAGCATTCAGGCCAAGCATGCGGATGCTTCTCCTTACTATGTGGGAGGTATAGCAGGGCTCCTATCTGGTAATAAGGCTAAGATTGATAAGGTAGCTGTTGAGGCAAGTATTTCTAGCAATGCCCGCAACAATGACCAATTTGCTGGAGGTATTGTAGGGAAAGTTCAAGGTGGTGCTTTGGTCTCTCATGCGCTAGCAAGTGGAACTATTCTCAATACGACAACCTATCCACGCGTCGGGGGGATAGCTGGCTCTACATGGCAAAATGGCCGTATCCATCATGTCGTTAGCATGATCAATACTGGAGCTGGCTATGCCATCACAGGAGACCAGTATAAGGGAACGGACATCAAAGACGCTAGCACTACCGTTGATAACAAGAAGGTAGATCTCTATGCAACCCCAATCACCCAAGACCAGGCTAGAGAAAAGGTTCAGTCTTATGGTATGACAGTGACACTAGATGATACAGGTCAAGAACTAAAGGACAATCAACGAAGTGTGGACTATACTCAGTTAAACCAAGGTCAAGCTAGTCGAAAAGTCGCTTATCACAATATCGAGAAGTTGATGCCTTTCTACAACAAAGAGTTAGTGGTTCAATATGGAAATCAAGTCGCTCCTACTGATAAGTTCTATACCACAGAACTGCTGGATGTCGTACCCATGAAGGACAATGACATCATCACAGATATTCAGGCCAATAAAGCAGAGATCAATAAGCTTATGTTGCATTTTGCTGATAATACAATCAGTTATCTGGATGTCACCTATAAGGAAGACTTCAAAAATACACAAATTGCAGAGTACAGCGTAGCAGGCAAAAACTTTATCTTTACACCAGAAGCCTTTTTATCTGACTATACGAAAGTGACCAATCAGGTCCTAGCAGATTTGCAAGGAGTCGAATATGACTCAGCAGATATGAGAAGAGTTTTCGGCATTGAGGCAGATGCTTCACTTGATCCGCTATATTTGGATAAAGAATTTGAAAAAGTTAAGGCCAATATCGGCGAACATCTCCGTAAAGTGCTAGCCATGGACAAGTCTATCAATACGATGGGAGATAGTGTAGCAACCTACATCAGCGAGAAAATTAAGAATAACAAGGAAGCTTTCTTGCTTGGTTTGACATACCTCAATCGCTGGTACAATATCAACTATGATCACATCAATACCAAGGACCTCAATACCTATAAATTTGACTTTGACGGCAATAGCAAGGCTTCAACCTTGGATACCATCATTGCCCTAGGTCAGAGCGGTATGGAAAACCTCAAGGCATCAAATAATACAAGTGCCTATGAAACAACATTGGCCGCTGCAAAAGGTCGTAAGACAGTGACTGATTTACTAGAGTCTTACAGAAAACTCTTCCTACCAATTAAAACCAATAATGAATGGTTGAAGACAAATACCAAGGCCTATATTGTAGAGAGCAAATCAGCTATTCCAGAAGTGCGTGCTAAAC
Source organism: Streptococcus sp. 27098_8_109 (assembly GCF_041432295.1). Classification (GTDB taxonomy): domain Bacteria; phylum Bacillota; class Bacilli; order Lactobacillales; family Streptococcaceae; genus Streptococcus. The sequence goes on along the minus strand of NZ_JAPVZJ010000023.1, from coordinate 10,237 downwards.
AAGAGTCAGCTACACCGGATAGTAAATATACACTGGGAGTCTATGACCGTATTACGGCCCCAAGTTGGAAATTAAAAAATATGCTCCTACCGTTATTAACATTGCCAGAAGAAGATGTTTATGTGATTTCAAACCTTTCTACTTTGGCCTTTGGTGGCTACGAACGCTATCGTGACCGTGTTAATAATACAGTCTTGTCAGGAGAAGAACTGCGTCAGTATATTCGTGGCAAGGTCGACCAGTCGGCTGAATGGCAACGAGACCACTACGATATCTGGTACCATCTCCTTTCACCAGAATACAAAGAAAAACTCTTCCGTTCAGTCATGGTTTCAGATGGTTTTGGTATGAAAGATAGCAATAGCAAGTATTACTGGGCTACCCTGTCTGATAAGGCCATTGCTTCTATTCTACAACTTCTTTGGACCAACTGGTAAGTGGTATGGGGAAAGTAAAGGAGCTGGAGCCTATGCCAATGGTTCTGAGGTTCACTATGTCAGCGACCGCTTGTTAGATCAGTACGGAACATCTGTCTATACCCATGAAATGGTTCATAATTCTGACGGACATATTTACTTTGAAGGAAAAGGTCGTCGTGAAGGATTGGGAGCAGAGTTGTATGCCTTAGGACTGTTGCAATCTGCTGACAACCTAGATAAGGATGCTATTGTCTTGAATACTCTCTATAAAGGGGATAAGGATTCACTAACTCGCTTGCATACTTATGACCCGACAAGCCGCTTCACATCAGCTGCGGCCTTGTAAGAGTATGTTCACGGTATGTACGATGTCTTGTACACCTTGGATGCTATGGAAGCCAATGCTATTTTAACTAAGTCTAATGATGTCAAGAAAAAATGGTTTAGAAAAATAGAGAATTTCTACATTGAGGACAAGTACCATAAACAAACTCATGCAGGAAACTCTGTTCGTCCATTGACAGATGCTGAAGTAAGTAAACTAACTAGTCTGGATGCCTTGATTGACAATGATATCATCAACCGTCGGGCTTACTGTGATAAGAGTGACTATACTCGTAATGGCTATCATCTTATCAGCATGTTCTCACCGATTTATGCTACACTCAGTAATCCAAAGGGTGCACCTGGTGACATCATGTTTAGAAAGACAGTCTACGAATTGTTGGCAGAAAAAGGATATCAAGATGGCTTCTTACCATATGTATCCAACCAATACGCAGAAGAAGCTAAACGCAATGGGGACATCACCTATTCAGATTGGCACGGAAAAGATGTGGGACTCATCACTGATAGCCTCGTCTTGAAAAATGTCTTTGCCAACAAATACGTTTCATGGGCTGATTTCAAGAAAGATATGTTTGATCAACGTATTCGTAAGCAAGATCAGTTGAAACAAATCACCATTCAGTATGAACTTGGTGTACCAAACAGCAGCAAGGAGATTACAATCCGTTCAGCTGCCCAAATGCAAGAACTCATCGATCAAGCAGTGGCGAAAGATGTGGCTAACATTGACCGTACGACAAGCCATGCTCCTGCAAGTTGGGTACACTTGTTAAAACAAAAAATCTACAATGCCTACCTACGTAGCACAGATGATTTCAGAGAATCGATTTATAAACAATAAGAAAACTCCCCTAAGCTATCCTGTCTAAACCAGTCCATCTTGCGGATGGTCAGTCTTTGTGATAGAATAGCATAAAGTCCTTTTGAGGGGGAACTTGCTAGGAAATCCCCAAGCATTGTAACGGATGAACCACCCTCGCCTTTTTGTGAGGGTGGTTTTTCCTTTGTAAGTAGAAAATAAGAGAGAAAGAGTGTATAGCATGTCGAGAATTGTTACCATTCATCCAGCCAAGGAAATCCGTCGCTATGGCTTTGAGAGTACCCAGGTCTATCGAGCTCGTATAGCACGATATCTGGGTTTGGAATATGTTCACCTTCTATCGAGTCCTTAGCTTCGTCCTGACTGGAAGAAAGATTTAATCAAGTTAGGATTTTTAGAAAAAGAACTGATTTTCGTCCCTCATATCTTTTCGGATATAGAGCAGGCGGACTATGTCAGTCAAATGCAGAAAATATCGCCCTGACGGCTCACTATTCACTAGAGAAAGTGACCCAAAGATACCGCGAACTACTAGATAGCAACTTCTATGATGTTGTAAGTTGATTAATCTAGCTTTTCTCACTAGTCTAATACAATAGAAAATTAAAGGAAGACTCTATGAAAGCAACATCTAAACCCATAGCCGTCATTTTAATCCGCTCGGGTTCACGTGGCTTAGTGGATAAAAATATCAAACTGCTTGCAGGCAAACCCTTGGTTTTCTACACCATAGAAGTTGCTCTAGCCTCCAAGCTATTTAGTGACATCTGGGTCTCCTCAGACTCACTAGCCTATCTAGAACTCTGTCGACAAGCCTATCCAGAGATTCGTTGTGTCCACAGACCAAAAGAATTGGCCCTATCAACAACCTCTAGCTTAGAAACCTTACGAGACTTTTTACAGCCCTTTGAGAAAGAGCAAGTCTTTGTAAATCTACAGGTGACCTCACCCTTGAGAGAGGTGGAGCACCTCGTTGAGTCCTACCAACTCTACTGTCAGTCTGGCGCCGACCACTTGATTTCCTGTGTTAAAGCGGACAAGAGTCGTAGTCTTTTCTTGCAGATGGCAGAGTCGCCTTTTATCCATCCGCCTCAAGTTTCCAAGCACTATGCTCGGCAGAAAGAGCCTGTCTATTACTATCCTAACGGTAGTATTTGGATTTCTCGAAAGGATCGTTACCTACGAGATGAGACTTTTTACACAGATAAGACAGTAACCTATGAAATGCCCAAACTCTATTCTTATGATATTGACGATGCCTTGGACTTTGAAGTCGTTGAGACCTTGCTGCACCATCACCACCTAGGAGAATCAAAAGGATGAAGATCTCATCGTTGCTACAATACCCTTGCCGGTGAATTGACGCTTTTTTAGAAGGATTCGGCTAGGTCTACCAGTCGTTTCAAGCTAAAGAAACTTAGAAAGTCAGATTTCTTCATTTTGTTTCTGCAATCAGAGTGAGCTGGGGAATCATAGTCCAGTTTAGCGATAATTTTATTGTGTGTATCCCTATTAACGACATCTATAATTTTGATACCAGTGTCTTTAATGTTTAGTAATTTTTGTAGTGAAATATAATTGTTCCATTTGATTCTTTCTAATGAGTTATTTAGTTGCTTTTCATGATAGCTCCTATGGGGCTTTTTTTCTATAACAAAATAGGCTCCATAATCTCTACAGGGGATTTAGCTGCTACAAATATTATAGAGATGGAATTTTAGTTTTCAAATATTTTCTGAAAATAGTTTTTCTAATATTTGATAAAAAATGGAAAAAATTATTTTAGTATTAATAAAAAAGGATAAATACCTAAAAACAAAAATATATTTACTATTATAACCAAGAGAATAAGTTTGAAATTTAAAATTTATTTATTTATTATAGTGTAAATTTTAGTCAAATTGCTTGCTTGTAAGGAGAGAATATGATATCATGAAGCTGTGTATAGAGTACAAATTCTCGATATGCAAAACATTATTATGTTAGGTGTTTTGAAGTGCCGATTTTTTGTGCTAAGTACATTAAAAAGTGAAATAATTTATAAGGAGGTTGTTACTCGCATGCAAGGGAAACAACAAGATTTTCGAGCGGAGAAGTACATTCGTTACGGCATTCGTAAGTACAGCTTTGGAGCGGCATCAGTAGCGATTGCGGCTGGTTTAATGTTCTTAGGTAATGGTGTAGTATCAGCGACGGAAGTACAATCAGCTGAAACAGCTATTACAACATCTGCTTCTAGTCAAGGTGACAAGGAGACGGAAAAGGCTGAGCCTAAAGCCGAAACAGTAGAGACTGCGAAGCCAGAAACTGTGAATCCAGAAACTGTGAATACAGAGTCTGTGAATCCAGAAACTGAAAAAGCTACAGAAGTGAAACCTGAAGTTAAAGTAGAAGATACTAAAAAAGTAAACAAGGCTATCCTTGAAGCAAGTATTGCTACTTTGGAGTCTAAACTTTCAACTGCAAAGTATGCAGATGCTACAGTAGTAAGTTCAGCTAAGGAAGTATTGGCTGCAGCTAAAGCGACTCTTGCAAAAGCAGATGCTGGTCAAGCAGATCTAGATGCCCAAGCAGAAACTGTATCAGCATTAAGCACAGTTGTAACAGAGTCAAACACTGCTGGTTTTGATAAAAAACAAGCAACTGAAAAAGAAGCGGCAAAAGCTGAAGCTGACAAGAAAGCAACTCCAGCTGAAAAAGCTCTTTCAGTAGCTACAACAACTCTTATACAAGTATCGTCAGAAGCTGAAGTAACTAATAAATTGGCTGAGACTGAACTTTCTAAGGCTGACGTCAAAGAGGAAAACAGGGCAGCAGTCACAGAGGCAGTCGCTAAAAACAAAGTAGTTCTTACTGAAACTAAGGCTCTTTTAGCTGATAAGAGTGCTACAAAAGAGCAGGTAGATGCTCAATTGGAACGCCTTAATGAATCAATCCTCGCAGTTTACAATGAATTGAAAAACGCAGGAATCGGCCGTGACGGTAAGTTTGCAGTCAACTTGGCAGATGCTCAAACAACAGCTCTTAAAGATGCAAGTACTGAAACAGGTGAAAAATGGCTTGCAGACCATGGATACACATCTCTTGCAGATATTCCTATCTTAAATAAAGGGAAAGACGATAAAGCTATCCAAAACTTAGGAAAACAAATCCAATGGTTAGATTTCACTGATACAACAGCTTGGACAGATTTAAAATCAAATGGTCAGTTACAAGTGGGTTCAGTATTTACAAAAGAATTAATGCCTGGTTATATCGTTAAAATGACGGTTAAGGAATTAAAACCATTCCATGCAACTGAGATTTATAAAAATCGTGTAGCTGGTACTGCAAATGAAGATACTTATGATTCATCTGCACCAAACGTATTCAAAGATGGACAAGCGAATGGTATTGGTGGATCTGCTCAAACGAATTGGTCTCATATTAAAAATGCCGGTCTTGATTTAACTCCACATAAAACTACTATAGCTGGAACAAATGATAGAGCAGAACAAAAAAATGGTACTATTGGAGGGGTAGTTTTTAAAGTTGAAGCTACTTACAATGGTAAGGAAACAAAACCTGGTATCGTTATGACTACAGGGGAAGATATCGGGGATGCTGAATCTGAAATTTATACAACAAACGGTACGCCATGGGATTTAGTTGCAATGGTTGGTAATGAATCAGAAACAAAACCATACGGTCCATTATCGAAATTAAAAAATGTAACAAGTCCAAACTTGTTTTCTACAGCAAGTGCAGGAGTACAAAAAGCGTTAGCTAATGGTGCTTTTTCAACACCTGATGCAGCAACAGCTGGTCTTGGATCACAAGTATTTGGTGGATACCAAGATAATGGTGGACGTGCAACCCCTATCGTTGCGACTGCTGGTCCTTCTGAAGTAGGAATGTTTATGATTTCTGGTGGTGCCCAATCGTCTATGATTGGTATTAAGTTATCTGATTTTGGAGATCTTCCAGAATCATATGGAACAGCAGAGCACTTTATTAGAACAGAATCATTAAACTACAAAACAAACACAATCGAAGAAATCCAACAACCATACTTAGGGAAAGTAAAAGCAGACCCTGAGGCAGTTAATGGTACTCGTGTAATTGGAGTGGGTTCAGATGATGAAACGGACTCTGCCGATGAAGGTGTTGATCAGTTAGTTTCTGCAGAAAACGTCGTAAACAATAAAGATACAGGACGTCCAGAGGTTCAATTAATTAGAGGACCAGAAAATACATATAAAATTAAAGTTCTTGCCTCAGCAAATGGAAATGATAAATATAAGGGAACATTAGAGAATGCATATGTTCGTGGATTTATCGATTTCAATGGAAATGGTAAGTTCGATAAAGGTGAAGAATCAAATGTCGCAGAAGTAACTTCAAACGGTCAAGAAGTTGAGTTAACATTTACGAATACTCAAGTAGTGGATACAAGTAAAGATGTTGTAAACTTCCGTGTTCGTATCGCAAAAGATCAAAAACAAATTGAAAATCCAACAGGAATTGCATATACAGGTGAAGTAGAAGATAACCAAATCCAAGTAGTTCACCCACCACGTGGAGACTATGAAGAAACAACTGGTAAACAAGGTGAAAAACAAAACATTGGTATCGAGTTTATTAACCGTGTGCCAGCTGATGCTGCTGAATTAGGTTCTAACAATGGTAAAACTACATTCAATGCCTATGGTAAAATTAGTTACACTGAACAACGTAACTCAATTAGTTTAGCATCAACTAAGAAAGTGCAAACTGAAGGTGTCATGATTGTTAAACCAGATGGAACTTTAGCTAAGACTTACACTAAAGAAGGTCAAGGTACTTATGAAGTAACAGATACTGGAATCACATTCACTCCAGAAGCTAACTTCGTAGGTAAAGCTGATGGTATCGTACTTCGTGCGGTAGATACTAACGGTGAGTCTACTGGATGGACAGCTTTAACAGCTCAAAACCAACTTGAGAATGTTAATGATGGTACACATACAACTGCTACAAAAACTATGGATGCTGTTTACGTACCAAACGTAACTCCAAAGGAAATCACTGCAAATCCTGAAACATCAACAGATATTCAAGGGAAAGAACAGAAGAAAACACCTAAATTCACAATTGATGTAGACAAAAATGGTGATGGTACAACTCCAGATCCAGTAACACCAAGTGCACAATACCCAGCTAAATTGGTAGATCCAAAAACGAAAGCTGAAGTTAACTCTGTAACAGTTGAAGGAGAAGGAACTTACACAATTAATCCTGAAACAGGTGAAGTAACATTCCAACCACTTCCAACATTCAAAGGGACTGCAACAGGTGTTGATGTAACATTAACAGCACCAGTAGGTCGAAACAAAGATGGACAAGATGTAACAGCTAAGGCTACTACAAAATACACTCCAACAGTAACAGCTGTAGAACCAACAGCTAAACCGACAGACTCAGCAGGCGTACAAGGTGAAACTCAAAAAGGAACTCCTACATTCACAGAAGGAAATGCAGAAGTGCCAATCAAAGAAAACTCTCACAAACTTCTAGATAAAGAAGGAAATGAAGTTCAACCTGGACAAACAACTCCAGCATACGCTGAAGACGGAGTAACTCCAGTAGGTACTTACTCAATCGACCCTGCAACAGGTGAAGTAACCTTCACACCAACTGACAAAAAATACACTGGTAAAGTAACTCCAGCTAAAGTTCAAGCAGAAGATAAAAACGGAACGAAAGTAAACACTACTTACACTCCACACATCGTAGGTGTCACACCAACAGCAACACCAGCGGAATCTTCAGGTATCCAAGGTGAAGTACAAGATGGAACTGTAACATTCACTAAAGGTGAAACTACAATCGAAGGTGAGAAAAAATCAGTACCAATCAAAGCTAACTCAGCGGTTCTTCTTGATGCTTCAGGTAACCCGGTAGCGGCAGGTACTCCAGTAGACGCTCTAGATCCAGAAGGAAACAAAGTAGGGGAATACACAATTGACCCAGCTACTAACAAAGTAACCTTCACACCAACTGATAAGACTTATGTTGGTAAAGTTCAACCTGCTAAAGTACAAGCTGAAGATGAAAATGGAACAAAAGTACAAACTACTTACACACCAACAATCGTAGGCGTAACCCCAACAGCAGAACCAGCTGAAACAACAGATGTACAAGGTGTTGAACAATCTAAAGAAGTAACATTCAAACCTGGTAAAGCAACTGTTAACGGTGTTGAAAAAGAAGTACCACTTAAAACTGATTCATTTACACTATTAGATGAAGATGGACAACCAGCTACATCAGTACCAGCTAAAAACCCAGCGGGAGACGTTATCGGTACTTACACACTTAAAGTTGTAGACGGTAAAGTAACTGCAGTATTTACACCAACTGATAAAACATATGCAGGAGAAGTTGAACCAGTTACTATCCAAGCTAAAGATACAAATGGAACTCCAGTAACGACAACTTATACTCCAAACATCACTCCGGTAGAACCAACAGGAACACCAACAACATCTGAAGGTGTACAAGGACAACCTCAAGAAGGAACTCCAACATTCACTCAAGGTGACGATAAAGTTCCTATGAAGATTGATAATGAGCAACCAGCGAAATTGATTAATCCAGATACTGGAAACCCAACTGATGAAACAACAATTCCGGCAAAAGATGATAAAGGAAACACAGTTGGTACATACACTATCGAACCAACAACAGGTAAAGTAACATTCACACCAAACAAAGACTTTGTAGGTACTCCAGTACCAGCGACAGTTCAAGCGAAAGATGCGAATGGAACACCAACAACAGCTACATACACCCCAACAGTAACACCAGTAGTTCCAACAGCAGAACCAGCTGAAACAACAGACATCCAAGGTAAAGAACAAACTGGCAAACCAACATTCACACCAGGGGCTGATGAAGTACCAATGGATGATGATACTCCAGCGACATTCGAAGATGGTTCAAAAGAAAAAGTAATTCCAGGTGAAGGAACATACACAGTTGCACCAGATGGAACAGTGAAATTCACACCAGAGAAGAACTTCACAGGTAAAGGAACAGGCGTAACCGTTAAACGTGTAGATAAGAATGGTACACCAGTAACAGCTAAATACACACCAACAGTAGCACCAGTAACACCAACAGGAACAGACGCTGTAACAGAAGATGTTCAAGGTTCAACTCAAACAGGTAAACCAGTATTCACACCAGGTAAAACAACAGTTAACGGTGAAGAAAAAACTGTAGAATTATCTGATAAACCAGCTAAATTGGTAGATCCGAAAACAGGTGATCCTGTTGATTCAGTAACTATTGAAGGTGAAGGAACATACGAAGTAGCACCTGACGGAACAGTTACATTTACACCAGAGAAGAACTTCACAGGTAAAGGAACAGGTATCACAGTTCAACGTGAAGATAAGAATGGAACACCAGTTAAAGCCACTTACACACCAGTTGTGAAACCAGCAACACCAACAAGTTCAGATGTTATCACTACAAATGTTCAAGGTGCTACTCAATCAGGAACACCAACATTTGAAGGTGGAAAAGTAACAGTTAACGGTGAAGAAAAAACTGTTGAAATCGACGAAACAGTTAAACCAACATTTGACGATGGTACAACTGAGAAGAAAGTACCAGGTGAAGGAACATACACGATCGATGAGAACGGCACAGTAACCTTTACCCCAGAGAAAAGATTCACTGGTCAAGCAACAGGTGTAACTGTTAAACGTGTAGATAAGAATGGCACACCGGTAACAGCTAAGTACACTCCAGTAGTTGTTCCAGTAACGCCAACTTCAAAAGACACTGAATCAGAAGGTCCAAAAGGACAACCTCAATCAGGAACACCAACATTTGAAGGTGGAAAAGTTACAATCAACGGTAAGGAAGTTCCAGTTGAAATCGATGAAACTGTTAAACCAACATTTGACGATGGCACAACTGAGAAGAAAGTACCAGGTGAAGGAACATACACAATCGATGAAAACGGTAAAGTAACCTTCACACCAGACCCTGACTTCGTAGGTAAAGCAACAGGTGTAACAGTTAAACGTGTAGACAAGAACGGCACACCAGTAACAGCTACTTACACACCAACAGTTCGTCCTGATACTTCATTTGTTGATAAAGATGGTAACCCACTTTCACCAACAGAAGATGGAACTAAACCAACTAAAGATATCCCAGGATACAAGATTGTTAAGACTGAAGTGGATGAAAAAGGAAATACAAAACACATCTACGAAAAAGTCACAACTTCATTCAAGGATAAAGAAGGAAACGTAATTCCAAACTATCCAACAGAGGATGGCGAACAACCTAATAAAGATATCCCAGGCTACCGCTTCGTAGAGACTAAGAAACTTCCAAATGGAGACACAGAACACGTCTACGAAAAAGTCACAACTTCATTCAAGGATAAAGAAGGAAACGTAATTCCAAACTATCCAACAGAAGAAGGCGAACAACCTAAGAAAGATATTCCAGGCTACAAATTCGTAGAGACTAAGAAACTTCCAAATGGAGATACAGAACATGTCTACGAAAAAGTTACAACTTCATTCAAGGATAAAGAAGGAAACGTAATTCCAAACTATCCAACAGAAGAAGGCGAACAACCTAAGAAAGATATCCCAGGCTACCG
>NZ_JAPVZJ010000022.1:0-31905 GCF_041432295.1 Streptococcus sp. 27098_8_109 | reverse complement strand
AATTTTTTGTTTCCTGATTTGTTCAATGAATACTGTAGTTTAGGCACATAAATTAAAATTTAACAGATTGTATAATTCTCACAAACTTTTAAGAAAGTAATTGAAGAGTTTTTTCGTTTTGCCTATAATATATGTTTTTGTGCGATAAAAATTTCGGCTCTTTTGATTTTAAATAAGTATTAGTTTTCAATATAGTGTGAATTGGGGTTGATATCTCTTTTGAGGAAACTACCTTAGAGTTTTTCTACTTGTGTTTTATTGTATAGTGTATCTTGCTTGTTTTGAACAGAATTTTTATGACATTTGTCATATCTCCTAGTGACAGAAGCTTCTAGTGATTCTACCTTTAAAGAATTATACTAGATGTATCAAATGGAGGAAGAAAAAAATGAAACATAAAGTAATTGTCGCAACGAGTTTAGTAGCAGCAGGAGTCATGACTTATCTCATGTTCTCAGGATTGGATGAAGATTTCTATCATTTTCCTTGGGAGCTATTTGCAGGATTTGGAATGATGTCCTGGCTTATCCGAGAAGGTTTGAAATTAGTCTCAGATGTGAAAAAGGAGTTTGAAAAATGAAAAAAGCCTTTCTCTATCTTTTTATTGGACTATCACTAGTGGTATGGTTGGTAGAAATGTTTACAGGTTGGTTTGATCAAGACTTCCTTCACCAATTCATCCGTGGTGCCTGGGGACTAGGATTTATGATTTTTATCGCCTTTCCTATGGGAAAGGAGTGGCTGAAAGGAGAATATCATGAACATGATTAAGGTAGAAAGCCTAAATAAAAACATCAAGGGCAAGGCTATTTTGAAGGATATTTCCTTTGAGATAGCTGAAGGTGAATGCGTCGCCTTGATTGGGCCCAATGGTGCTGGGAAGACCACACTCTTGGACTGTCTGCTTGGAGATAAACTGGTCACAAGCGGTCAAGTATCCATCCAAGGCTTGTCAGTGACGAGTTCTCAGTTAGACTATATTAGAGGTTATCTGCCTCAAGAAAATGTCATCGTTCAGAAATTAAAGGTCAAAGAGTTGATTGCTTTCTTTCAAAGCACTTACCCAAATCCCTTGAGCAACCAGGAAATCGATCAACTATTGCAGTTTGACCAGCAACAGAAAGAGCAATTCGCAGAAAAATTGTCAGGCGGGCAAAAGCGTCTCTTCTCTTTTGTCTTGACCTTGATTGGGCGACCAAAGCTTGTCTTTTTAGATGAACCAACTGCTGCCATGGATACTTCAACTCGTCAACGCTTTTGGGAAATTGTTCGGGACCTAAAAGCTAAGGGAGTTACCATTCTCTATTCCTCCCATTATATCGAAGAGGTAGAGCATACAGCGGACCGAATCTTGGTCTTGAATAAGGGAGAGTTGATTCGCGATACAACACCTCTAGCTATGCGCAGTGAGGCGATTGAAAAGCACTTTATCCTTCCTCTAGCTTACAAGGAAGTCATTGAGCAGTCTAACTTGGTTGAAAACTGGTCACAAAAACAAGATGCTTTGCAAGTAGTTACACGTGAAGCGGATGCTTTTTGGCAACTGTTAGTTCAAGCAGGATGTAGGATTCAAGAAATTGAAGTCAATAATCGTAGCTTGTTGGATACAATCTTTGAAGAAACACAAAAGGGAGATGACTAAGATGAAACGATGGATAGCACTAAACAAGATAGAATTTCTATTGACCAAACGACAATTAGTCTATTATCTGTTATCCGTAGGGATGCCGACAGCCTTCTATTTATTCTTTTCAGGTATGTACCAGGACACACCAGGTGGACCGGCTAATTTTATGCGCGACTACCTCATCTCCATGACAGCCTTTTCCATGATGTCGACAGCTATGTTTTCATTTCCAGCTGTCTTACATACCGATAAAATCAACAACTGGCAGAAAACATTGCGCCATACCCCTGTAAATATGGTAGAATATTATCTATCAAAGATAACAAGTATGATGGTTGATTATCTGGTCTCAATCCTGGTTGTTTTCTCAGTTGGGCACTTGGTCAGAGGTGTGGATATGTCTCTTGGAAACTGGATTGGGGCTGCGTTCTTGCTGATAGTAGGAAGTGTAGCTTTTGTAGCGCTTGGCTTGACCTTGACACTCTTGCCTTCTAGTCAGCTGATGTCTGTCGTGGGCAATCTTCTCTATCTAGGCTTGGCTGTTTTAGGCGGACTTTGGATGCCCATCTCTTTATTTCCAGACTGGATGCAAGCAATCGGGAAGTGTCTACCAACTTATCAGTTGATGGAGTTGCTCAAGACCTTCTTAAACGAGGGTGGCATCAATTTATCAGCCACAGTTTATCTACTTGTTTTTTCAGCAGTTTTGTTTGGTTTGACCATTTACCTTCAAGATCATAAGGAGAATTCTTAATGCTTGAAAGACTGAAAAGCATAGACTATATGTATTGGGCCAGTTTGATTTTTATGGTTTTTCCCATCGTTCCTGTAGTGACTGGGGAGCTACCTAGCTGGCATTTGTTGATTGATATTCTATTTGTGGTGGCTTACTTAGGCGTTTTAACCACCAAGAGTCAGCGCTTATCCTGGCTCTGTTGGGTTATCATGCTAGCCTATGTAGCTGGGAATACCGCCTTTGTTGGTGTAAATTATATCTGGTTCTTCTTTTTCCTTGCCAATCTCTTAATTTATCATTTCGGCGTACGTAGTTTTAATTCTTTACATGTCCGGACTTTTCTTCTTGCTCAAGTCCTTGTTGTGGGCCAACTTTTGATTTTTCAGGAAGTTGAGTTTCTAGTCTATCTACTTGGAATTCTCACTTTTATCGATTTAATGACTTTTGGCTTGGTTCGGATTCGTATTGTGGAGGATTTGAAAGAAGCTCAGGCTAAGCAAAATGCCCAGATAAATCTATTGCTTGCTGAAAATGAACGTAGTCGTATCGGTCAGGATTTGCATGATAGCTTGGGACATACCTTTGCTATGCTTAGTGTTAAAACTGATCTAGCCTTGCAGTTATTTCAAATGCAGGCTTACCCACAGGTGGAAAAGGAATTAAGAGAAATACAGCAAATTAGCAAAGAATCAATGCGTGAAGTGCGAACCATTGTGGAAAATCTTAAGTCTAGAACTTTGACATCCGAACTAGAGACTGTGAAAAAGATGTTAGAAATTGCTGGAATTGAGGTGGAAATAGCTAATCAACTAGATACAGCTAGCCTTACTCAGGAATTGGAGTCAACGGCTTCCATGATTTTGCTTGAATTAGTGACCAATATCATCAAACATGCTAAAGCGTCTAAAGTCTACTTGAAATTAGAACGGACAGAGAAAGAACTCATTCTAACAGTGAGAGATGATGGCTGTGGCTTTACTTCTATAAAGGGGGATGACCTCCATACAGTTCGAGATCGTGTTCTTCCATTTTCGGGAGAAGTAAAGGTAATTAGCTGGAAAGAACCGACAGAAGTTCAGGTTCGACTACCTTATAAGGAGAGAATGTAGATGAAAGTATTAGTCGCAGAAGATCAAAGTATGCTACGAGATGCTATGTGTCAATTGATCACGCTTCAACCGGATGTAGAGTCTGTCTTTCAAGCCAAGAATGGGCAAGAAGCAATCCAACTATTAGAAAGGGAGTCTGTAGATATCGCCATCCTTGACGTAGAAATGCCTGTTAAGACAGGTCTTGAAGTCTTGGAGTGGATACGAGCAGAAAATCTAGAAACAAAGGTGGTTGTGGTGACGACCTTCAAGCGTCCTGGGTATTTTGAACGTGCGGTCAAGGCTGGAGTAGATGCTTATGTATTAAAAGAAAGAAACATTGCAGACCTCATGCAAACCTTGCACACTGTCCTCGAAGGGCGCAAGGAGTATTCTCCTGAATTGATGGAAGTGGTGATGACGCATCCCAATCCGTTGACAGAACAAGAAATCGCAGTTTTAAAGGGAATCGCTCAGGGTTTCTCTAACCAAGAAATTGCAGATCAACTTTATTTATCAAACGGAACAGTCCGAAACTATGTCACCAATATTCTTTCGAAACTAGATGCTGGTAATCGAACAGAGGCAGCTAATATCGCGAAAGAATCTGGTTGGTTGTGATGATATAATATTTTTTGAACATTATGTGCTAAAATTGATGGGATTGAATGGAACAATACTAACTTTAGGAGGGTGGGATTCCTCCTTTTTCTTTTTTTGGGGAGCACTAAAAAAGAGCTAAAATTAACAATAAAAAAGAAAAATATCTTGACAACCAAGGGAAAATTTTGTTACAATAATAGACGGTACTTTTTACTTTTGGTCTCTCAAGAGTGTACAGGGACGTGCTGACAAATGTTGCAAAAGTACACACAGATGATAGCTGTCACCAAGTGTATCGTCACCAAAAATAAAAAAACACAGGAGAATGTAGATGCCTACAATTAACCAATTGGTTCGCAAACCGCGTAAATCAAAAGTAGAAAAATCTAAATCACCAGCTTTGAACGTTGGTTACAACAGTCATAAAAAAGTTCAAACAAATGTTTCTTCACCACAAAAACGTGGTGTTGCAACTCGTGTTGGAACAATGACACCTAAAAAACCTAACTCAGCCCTTCGTAAATTCGCTCGTGTACGTTTGAGCAACCTTATCGAAGTTACTGCCTACATCCCAGGTATCGGACACAACTTGCAAGAGCACAGCGTGGTGCTTCTTCGTGGTGGACGTGTAAAAGACCTTCCAGGGGTACGTTACCATATCGTCCGTGGTGCACTTGATACTGCAGGTGTTAACGATCGTAAACAAGGCCGTTCTAAATACGGTACTAAACGTCCAAAAGCATAAGGAAAGGGGATAAAGAGAAATGAGTCGTAAAAATAGAGCTCCAAAACGTGACGTATTGCCAGATCCGCTTTACAATTCACAACTAGTTACTCGTCTTATCAACCGCGTTATGCTTGATGGTAAACGTGGTACAGCTGCTTCAATCGTTTACGGTGCCTTTGAGCAAATCAAAGAAGCTACTGGAAACGATGCACTTGAAGTATTTGAAACAGCTATGGAAAACATCATGCCTGTACTTGAAGTACGTGCACGTCGTGTTGGTGGTTCTAACTACCAAGTCCCAGTTGAAGTTCGTCCAGAACGTCGTACAACACTTGGACTTCGTTGGTTGGTAACAATCGCTCGCCTTCGTGGTGAACACACAATGCAAGACCGTCTTGCAAAAGAAATCTTGGACGCTGCTAACAACACTGGTGCAGCTGTTAAGAAACGTGAAGACACTCACCGTATGGCTGAAGCTAACCGTGCATTCGCACACTTCCGTTGGTAAAATCATGATGCTAGGAACGGTAAGGATGCAAGGTGAAAATAGGAAACTGACGCAGTATTCGACGAATACAAGGAAGTTTATCTTTTTCACACAGCATCCCGTTCCGGCTCAAATCGGCTAATTAACTTTAGCCCGAGTTCAATTCAACTTGTAAATCTACAAGTTGAAACCAACAATAGCATGAAAACATTGAGAACGGGTAGGTCCTGCCTATCCGTTTTTATTAAAATCGTGTTATAATAGAATAGAAATCAAAAATAAATAGGAGAAACAAACCTCATGGCACGCGAATTTTCACTTGAAAAAACTCGTAATATCGGTATCATGGCTCACGTCGATGCTGGTAAAACAACAACTACTGAGCGTATTCTTTACTACACTGGTAAAATCCACAAAATCGGTGAAACTCACGAAGGTGCGTCACAAATGGACTGGATGGAGCAAGAGCAAGAGCGTGGTATCACTATCACATCTGCTGCGACAACAGCTCAATGGAACAACCACCGCGTAAACATCATCGACACACCAGGACACGTGGACTTCACAATCGAAGTACAACGTTCTCTTCGTGTATTGGATGGTGCTGTTACCGTTCTTGACTCACAATCAGGTGTTGAGCCTCAAACTGAAACAGTTTGGCGTCAAGCAACTGAGTATGGAGTTCCACGTATCGTATTTGCCAACAAAATGGATAAAATCGGTGCTGACTTCCTTTACTCTGTAAGCACACTTCACGATCGTCTTCAAGCAAATGCACACCCAATCCAATTGCCAATCGGTTCTGAAGATGACTTCCGTGGTATCATCGACTTGATCAAGATGAAAGCTGAAATCTATACTAACGACCTTGGTACAGATATCCTTGAAGAAGACATCCCAGCTGAATACCTTGACCAAGCTCAAGAATACCGTGAAAAATTGATCGAAGCAGTTGCTGAAACTGACGAAGAATTGATGATGAAATACCTCGAAGGTGAAGAAATCACTAACGAAGAATTGAAAGCTGGTATCCGTAAAGCGACTATCAACGTTGAATTCTTCCCAGTATTGTGTGGTTCTGCCTTCAAGAACAAAGGTGTTCAATTGATGCTTGATGCGGTTATTGACTACCTTCCAAGCCCACTTGACATCCCAGCAATCAAGGGTATTAACCCAGATACAGACGAAGAAGAAACTCGTCCAGCATCTGACGAAGAGCCATTTGCAGCTCTTGCCTTCAAGATCATGACTGACCCATTTGTAGGTCGTTTGACATTCTTCCGTGTTTACTCTGGTGTTCTTCAATCAGGTTCATACGTATTGAACACTTCTAAAGGTAAACGTGAGCGTATCGGACGTATCCTTCAAATGCACGCCAACAGCCGTCAAGAAATTGACACTGTTTACTCAGGTGATATCGCTGCTGCCGTTGGTTTGAAAGATACTACAACTGGTGACTCATTGACAGATGAAAAAGCTAAAATCATCCTTGAGTCAATCAACGTTCCAGAACCAGTTATCCAATTGATGGTTGAGCCAAAATCTAAAGCTGACCAAGACAAGATGGGTATCGCCCTTCAAAAATTGGCTGAAGAAGATCCAACATTCCGCGTTGAAACAAACGTTGAAACTGGTGAAACAGTTATCTCTGGTATGGGTGAGCTTCACCTTGACGTCCTTGTTGACCGTATGCGTCGTGAGTTCAAAGTTGAAGCTAACGTAGGTGCTCCTCAAGTATCTTACCGTGAAACATTCCGCGCTTCTACTCAAGCACGTGGATTCTTCAAACGTCAGTCTGGTGGTAAAGGTCAATTTGGTGATGTATGGATTGAATTTACTCCAAACGAAGAAGGTAAAGGATTCGAATTCGAAAACGCAATCGTCGGTGGTGTGGTTCCTCGCGAATTTATCCCAGCGGTTGAAAAAGGTTTGGTAGAATCTATGGCTAACGGTGTACTTGCAGGTTACCCAATGGTTGACGTTAAAGCTAAGCTTTACGATGGTTCATACCACGATGTCGACTCATCTGAAACTGCCTTCAAGATCGCGGCTTCACTTGCCCTTAAAGAAGCTGCTAAATCAGCACAACCAGCTATCCTTGAACCAATGATGCTTGTAACAATCACTGTTCCAGAAGAAAACCTTGGTGATGTTATGGGTCACGTAACTGCTCGTCGTGGACGTGTAGATGGTATGGAAGCACATGGTAACAGCCAAATCGTTCGTGCTTACGTTCCACTTGCTGAAATGTTCGGTTACGCAACAGTTCTTCGTTCTGCATCTCAAGGACGTGGTACATTCATGATGGTATTTGACCACTACGAAGATGTACCTAAGTCAGTACAAGAAGAAATCATTAAGAAAAACAAAGGTGAAGACTAATCAGTCCTCACTCTAGAAGGAAGTCACTTAGTGGCTTCCTTTTGTCTTTAGAAAACACCTCTAAGTATGGTAAAATAGTAGGAGAATAATGTGAGGAAAATGAATGTCAAATAGTTTTGAAATTTTGATGAATCAACTGGGGATGCCTGCTGAAATGAGACAGGCTCCTGCTTTAGCGCAGGCCGATATTGAGCGAGTTGTGGTTCATAAAATTAGTAAGGTATGGGAATTTCATTTCGTATTTTCTAATATTTTACCGATTGAAATCTTTTTAGAAATAAAGAAAGGTTTGAGCGAAGAATTTTCTAAGACAGGCAATAAAGCTATTTTCGAAATCAAGGCTCTGTCTCAAGAATTTTCAAATCAACTCTTGCAGTCCTACTATAGAGAGGCTTTTTCTGAAGGGCCATGTGCTAGCCAAGGTTTTAAGTCCCTTTATCAGAATTTGCGAGTTCGTGCGGAGGGCAATCAGCTATTTATTGAAGGATCTGAGGCGATTGATAAGGAGCATTTTAAGAAAAATCACCTTCCTAATTTAGCGAAACAACTTGAAAAGTTTGGTTTTCCAGCTTTTAATTGTCAAGTAGAGAAGAATGATGTCCTGACACAAGAGCAGGAAGAGGCCTTTCATGCTGAAAATGAGCAGATTGTTCAAGCTGCTAACGAGGAAGCGCTCCGTGCTATGGAACAACTAGAACAGATGGCACCTCCTCCAGCGGAAGAGAAACCATCCTTTGATTTTCAAGCTAAAAAAGCTACACCTAAACCAAAGTTGGACAAGGTGGAGATTACTCCTATGATCGAAGTGACGACGGAGGAAAATCGTTTGGTCTTTGAAGGGGTTGTTTTTGATGTGGAGCAAAAAGTGACCAGAACAGGGCGTGTTTTGATCAACTTTAAAATGACGGACTACACTTCAAGTTTTTCGATGCAAAAGTGGGTTAAGAACGAGGAAGAGGCTCAGAAGTTTGATTTAATCAAGAAAAACTCTTGGCTCCGAGTTCGTGGGAATGTGGAGATGAATAACTTCACACGTGATTTGACTATGAACGTGCAGGATGTGCAGGAAGTTGTTCACTATGAGCGGAAGGATTTAATGCCAGAAGGAGAACGGCGGGTTGAGTTTCATGCTCATACTAACATGTCGACCATGGATGCTCTCCCAGAGGTTGAAGAAATAGTTGCGACAGCTGCTAAGTGGGGACACAAGGCTGTTGCCATCACGGACCACGGGAATGTCCAGTCCTTCCCACATGGCTATAAGGCGGCTAAGAAAGCGGGAATCCAGCTGATCTATGGTATGGAAGCCAATATCGTGGAGGACCGTGTCCCTATCGTCTACAACGAAGTGGAGATGGACTTGTCGGAAGCGACCTACGTGGTCTTTGACGTGGAAACGACGGGGCTTTCAGCTATCTATAATGATTTGATTCAGGTTGCGGCCTCTAAGATGTACAAGGGGAATGTTATTGCTGAATTTGATGAATTTATCAATCCTGGACATCCCTTGTCAGCTTTTACTACTGAGTTGACTGGAATTACAGATGACCATGTCAAAAATGCCAAACCACTGGAACAAGTTTTGCAAGAATTCCAAGAATTCTGCAAGGATACGGTCTTAGTTGCCCACAATGCTACCTTTGACGTTGGATTTATGAATGCCAACTATGAGCGTCATGGTCTGCCAAAGATTAGTCAGCCAGTTATTGATACGCTGGAGTTTGCTAGAAATCTCTATCCTGAGTATAAACGTCATGGTTTGGGGCCTTTGACCAAGCGTTTTGGTGTGGCTTTGGAACATCACCACATGGCCAATTACGATGCGGAAGCTACTGGTCGTCTGCTCTTTATTTTTATCAAAGAAGTAGCAGAAAAACATGGTGTGACCGATCTAGCTAGACTTAATATTGATTTGATTAGTCCAGATTCTTATAAAAAAGCTCGGATCAAGCATGCGACCATTTATGTCAAGAATCAAGTAGGGCTAAAAAATATCTTTAAGCTGGTTTCCTTGTCTAATACCAAGTACTTTGAAGGAGTGCCGCGGATTCCGAGAACGGTTCTAGATGCCCATAGGGAGGGGTTGATTTTAGGATCAGCTTGCTCTGAAGGTGAAGTTTTTGACGCGGTTGTTTCCCAAGGTGTAGATGCGGCGGTTGAGGTGGCCAAGTATTATGACTTTATTGAGATCATGCCACCAGCTATCTATGCGCCATTGATCGCCAAGGAGCAGGTCAAGGATATGGAAGAACTACAGACCATTATCAAAAGTTTGATAGAGGTCGGCGACCGTCTTGGCAAGCCCGTTTTGGCTACGGGAAATGTCCACTATATCGAACCAGAAGAAGAGATTTACCGTGAAATTATTGTCCGTAGTTTGGGGCAGGGGGCTATGATTAACCGGACCATCGGTCATGGTGAACATGCCCAACCAGCACCACTTCCAAAGGCTCATTTTCGAACGACCAATGAGATGTTGGATGAATTTGCCTTCTTGGGAGAGGAACTGGCTCGTAAACTGGTTATTGAAAACACCAATGCCTTGGCAGAAACCTTTGAGCCTGTTGAGGTTGTAAAAGGTGATTTGTACACACCTTTTATCGACAAGGCGGAAGAAACGGTTGCTGAGTTGACCTATAAGAAAGCTTTTGAGATTTATGGAAATCCGCTGCCAGATATCGTTGATTTGCGGATTGAAAAAGAACTAACCTCTATTCTGGGGAATGGATTTGCTGTGATTTATCTGGCCTCGCAGATGCTGGTTCAACGTTCCAATGAACGGGGCTACTTGGTTGGTTCTCGTGGGTCTGTCGGATCTAGTTTTGTTGCGACTATGATTGGGATTACGGAGGTCAATCCTCTCTCTCCTCACTATGTCTGTGGTCAGTGTCAGTACAGTGAGTTTATCACCGATGGTTCTTATGGTTCAGGATTTGATATGCCCAATAAGGACTGTCCTAAATGTGGTCATAAACTCAGCAAAAATGGGCAGGATATTCCGTTCGAGACCTTCCTTGGATTTGATGGGGATAAGGTTCCCGATATTGATTTGAACTTCTCGGGGGAAGATCAGCCTAGCGCCCACTTGGATGTGCGTGATATTTTTGGTGAGGAATATGCCTTTCGTGCGGGAACGGTTGGTACGGTGGCTGCTAAGACTGCCTATGGATTTGTCAAGGGCTATGAGCGAGATTATGGCAAGTTTTATCGTGATGCAGAGGTGGAACGTCTTGCCCAAGGTGCTGCTGGTGTCAAGCGGACAACAGGACAACACCCGGGAGGAATCGTTGTTATTCCTAACTACATGGATGTTTACGACTTTACGCCTGTCCAGTATCCAGCAGATGACGTGACGGCTGAATGGCAGACCACTCACTTTAACTTCCACGATATCGATGAGAACGTCCTCAAACTCGATGTGCTGGGACATGATGATCCGACCATGATTCGGAAACTACAGGACTTGTCTGGGATTGATCCTAATGAAATCCCTATGGATGACGAAGGTGTGATGGCCCTCTTTTCTGGGACGGATGTGTTAGGGGTAACACCTGAGCAAATCGGGACGCCTACGGGGATGTTGGGGATTCCAGAGTTTGGAACCAACTTTGTCCGAGGCATGGTCGATGAAACCCATCCGACAACTTTTGCGGAGTTGCTTCAGTTGTCAGGGTTGTCCCATGGTACCGACGTTTGGCTGGGCAATGCTCAAGATCTGATCAAGCAAGGAATTGCGGACCTATCAACCGTTATCGGTTGTCGAGACGACATCATGGTTTACCTCATGCATGCTGGTCTGGAACCTAAGATGGCCTTTACCATCATGGAACGGGTACGTAAGGGCTTGTGGCTCAAGATTTCCGAAGAGGAACGCAATGGCTACATTGAAGCCATGAAGGCTAATAAGGTGCCAGAGTGGTATATCGAGTCCTGTGGGAAAATTAAGTATATGTTCCCTAAGGCCCATGCGGCAGCCTACGTTATGATGGCCTTGCGTGTAGCTTACTTCAAGGTTCATCATCCCATTTATTACTACTGTGCTTATTTCTCAATCCGTGCTAAGGCTTTTGATATCAAGACCATGGGGGCGGGCTTGGAGGCTATCAAGCGCAGAATGGAAGAAATCTCTGAAAAACGGAAGAACAATGAAGCCTCTAATGTGGAGATCGATCTCTATACAACTCTTGAGATTGTCAATGAGATGTGGGAGCGTGGCTTCAAGTTTGGGAAGTTAGACCTCTACCGTAGTGATGCGACTGAATTCATCATTGACGGAGATACACTGATTCCACCATTTGTTGCTATGGATGGTCTAGGAGAGAACGTTGCTAAGCAGCTGGTGCGAGCGCGTGAAGAGGGAGAATTCCTCTCTAAAACAGAATTGCGCAAGCGTGGAGGGCTCTCATCAACCTTGGTTGAAAAGATGGATGAAATGGGAATTCTCGGAAATATGCCAGAGGATAACCAGTTGAGTTTGTTTGATGAGTTGTTTTAAGTGCTAGTAACGGAGGGCTTTTGATGAAACTAAGAATATTTGCAGAAGACAAACCAGCTCAAAAAGTTTTTGACTATCAGCTAGAGCTGGCAGATGAAATAATTCTTCTATCAACAGCACTCTTGTCAGGTGCCATTGCTTTAGCAGGATTATTCTCTGCTTTGAAAGAAAAATAAAAATAGAAAAGAGATAACAGAATGGTTTTACCAAATTTTAAAGAAAATCTAGAAAAATATGCGAAATTATTGGTTGCGAACGGAATCAATGTGCAACCTGGTCACACTTTGGCTCTCTCTATCGATGTGGAGCAACGCGAGTTGGCTCACTTAATCGTCAAAGAAGCTTATGCTTTGGGTGCGCACGAGGTTATTGTTCAGTGGACAGATGATGTGATTAACCGTGAGAAATTCCTCCATGCGCCGATGGAGCGTTTGGACAATGTGCCAGAATATAAGATTGCTGAGATGAACTATCTTTTGGAAAACAAGGCTAGCCGTCTTGGAGTTCGTTCATCTGATCCAGGTGCTTTGAACGGTGTGGATGCTGACAAGCTTTCAGCTTCTGCTAAAGCTATGGGACTTGCCATGAAGCCAATGCGAATCGCAACTCAATCTAACAAGGTTAGCTGGACGGTAGCAGCCGCTGCTGGACTTGAGTGGGCTAAGAAAGTCTTTCCAAATGCTGCGAACGATGAAGAAGCAGTCGATCTCCTTTGGGACCAAATCTTCAAAACTTGCCGTGTCTATGAAGAAGATCCTGTTAAGGCTTGGGAAGAGCATGCAACTATCCTCAAGAGCAAGGCCGATATGCTTAATAAAGAGCAATTTTCAGCCCTTCACTACACAGCGCCAGGGACCGATTTGACCCTTGGCTTGCCGAAGAATCACGTTTGGGAATCAGCTGGTGCTATCAATGCACAGGGCGAAGGATTCTTGCCAAATATGCCGACAGAGGAAGTCTTCACAGCGCCTGACTTCCGTCGTGCAGATGGTTATGTCACTTCTACAAAAACGCTTAGCTATAATGGAAATATCATCGAAGGAATTAAAGTAACCTTCAAGGATGGACAAATCGTGGATATTTCAGCTGAGAAGGGTGATCAGGTCATGAAAGACCTTGTCTTTGAAAATGCGGGTGCGCGTGCCTTGGGTGAATGTGCCTTGGTACCAGATCCAAGTCCAATTTCTCAGTCAGGCATTACCTTCTTCAACACCCTTTTTGATGAGAATGCTTCAAACCACTTGGCTATCGGTGCAGCCTATGCGACTAGCGTTGTTGGTGGAGCGGAGATGAGTGAAGAGGAGCTTGAAGCTGCGGGGCTTAACCGTTCAGATGTTCACGTAGACTTTATGATTGGTTCTGACCAAATGAATATCGATGGTATCCGTGAGGATGGGACACGTGTACCACTCTTCCGTAACGGAGATTGGGCAAATTAAGGAGATAATATGTTAGGAAGTATGTTCGTTGGTCTCCTAGTTGGATTTTTAGCAGGTACTCTGACCAATCGTGGAGAACGCATGGGATGTTTTGGAAAAATGTTTCTCGGATGGATTGGTGCCTTTATAGGCCATTTGCTTTTTGGGACTTGGGGACCGATAATAGCAGGAACTGCCATTATTCCGGCAGTACTAGGTTCCATGATTGTCTTAGCGATTTTCTGGAGACGAGGAAGTTAATTTCTTAAATCTGATACTCAATGAAAATCAAAGAGCAAACTAGGAAACTAGCCGCAGGTTGCTCAAAGCACTGCTTTGAGGTTGTAGATAGAACTGACGAAGTCAGCTCAAAACACTGTTTTGAGGTTGCAGATAGAACTGACGAAGTCAGTAACATATATACGGCAAGGCGACGTTGACGCGGTTTGAAGAGATTTTTGAAGAGTATGAAACGAAAAGGAGGTTGGTCATTGTACCAGCCTCCTTTTGAGTATGATATAATAGTTCTATGAGATTAGATAAATTTTTAGTTGCCTGCGCTGTGGGGAGTCGGACTGAGGTCAAAAACTTGCTCAAGTCTGGGCGCGTGATGGTAAATGGTAAAAAAGAAAAGTCAGCGAAACTGCAGATTGATGAAGAAAGAGATGAGATTCGCTTTGACGGGCAAGTGTTGGAGTATGAAGAGTTTGTCTACTACATGATGAACAAGCCCAAAGGAGTTATCTCAGCGACTGAGGATCCTAAGCACAGAACGGTTCTGGACTTGCTGGATGATATTGCTCGGAGCAAGGAAGTTTTCCCAGTAGGACGCTTGGATATTGACACGCATGGTCTTTTGCTCTTGACTAATGACGGCAAGCTTGCCCATGCTCTTCTTTCACCTAAGCGTCATGTTGACAAGACATATCTGTCTCAGGTCAAAGGAATTATGACCCAAGAAGATGTGGAGACATTTGCCGAGGGTATTTCTCTCAAAGACTTTAATTGTCAGCCCGCTAAACTGGAGATTGTGTCCGTAGACACAGAAAAAAATCAAAGCCAAATTCGTGTGACCATTGCAGAAGGGAAGTTTCATCAGGTCAAGCGTATGGTGGCCTACTGTGGCAAGGAAGTAGTAGACTTGCAACGTTTGACTATGGGAACGCTAGTATTGGATGAGAACTTAGAACGAGGGGAATGGCGTCGCTTGACCAAGGAGGAATTAGAAAATCTTCTTGCTAGTATTACTTAATTTGGTTTATATTCGAAAAAGGTGAGGAAGAATATCCTTGCCTTTTATGTTTTTCAGTTGCTTACTTTGTGAAAAGAGTTATAATAGACTGTAGAATAAAAGGAGGAATCTATGAACGCGATTCAAGAATCATTTACTGATAAATTATTTGCCAATTATGAAGCAAATGTCAAATACCAAGCGATTGAAAATGCAGCCAGCCACAATGGAATTTTTGCAGCCCTAGAACGTCGCCAAAGCCATGTAGACAATACACCTGTTTTCTCATTGGATTTGACTAAGGACAAGGTAACCAACCAGAAAGCGTCTGGTCGTTGCTGGATGTTTGCAGCTCTTAACACCTTCCGCCACAAACTCATTTCACAATATAAATTGGAAAATTTTGAGTTATCACAGGCCCACACCTTCTTCTGGGACAAGTATGAGAAATCAAACTGGTTCTTGGAGCAAGTCATTGCGACTGCAGACCAAGACTTGACCAGCCGTAAGGTTAAATTCCTACTCCAAACACCACAACAAGACGGAGGTCAGTGGGATATGGTGGTGTCTCTCTTTGAGAAATACGGTGTCGTTCCTAAGTCGGTTTACCCTGAATCTGTTTCATCTAGCAGTAGTCGTGAGCTAAATGCCATTCTCAACAAATTGCTTCGTCAAGATGCTCAAATCTTGCGTGACTTGCTCGCTTCTGGTGCAGACCAAGCGACTGTTCAAGCTAAGAAAGAAGACCTCTTGCAAGAAATCTTTAATTTTCTTGCTATGTCCCTAGGCCTTCCACCACGTAAATTTGACTTTGCTTATCGCGATAAGGATAACAACTACCAAAGCGAAAAGGGCATCACACCACAAGAGTTTTACAAGAAATATGTCAATCTTCCTCTAGAGGACTATGTTTCTGTTATCAATGCCCCAACTGCTGACAAGCCTTACGGCAAATCTTACACAGTTGAGATGTTGGGGAATGTGGTTGGTAGCCGTGCGGTTCGTTACATCAATGTACCGATGGAACGCTTGAAAGAATTAGCGATTGCCCAAATGCAAGCAGGTGAGACTGTTTGGTTTGGATCAGATGTCGGTCAACTCAGCAATCGTAAAGCTGGGATCCTTGCGACAGATGTTTATGACTTTGAATCAAGCATGGACATTAAACTCACTCAAGACAAGGCTGGACGTTTGGATTACAGTGAGAGCTTGATGACCCACGCCATGGTCTTGACAGGTGTGGATTTGGATGAAAATGGCAAGTCAACCAAGTGGAAGGTTGAAAACTCATGGGGAGACAAGGTTGGTACAGATGGTTACTTTGTTGCTTCAGATGCTTGGATGGACGAATACACTTATCAAATTGTTGTTCGTAAGGAATTACTAACAGCAGAAGAACTAGCTGCCTATGAAGCAGAACCAATCGTCCTTGCACCATGGGATCCAATGGGTGCCTTGGCCGAATAAAAGTATAGAAAAAAGGAATCAGATTTTAGAACCTGATTCCTTTTAAGTTGCTTGATTACATGATGTGAAGAACATGTGCCACAATACCCACTGCGAAGAGTGCAAGGATAATAGTGATTGGAGATACTTTTTTCTTAAGCAAGTACATGCAAAGGAGAGTAAGGAGTAGTCCTGATAGTCCAGGGATCAACATATCCAAGTTTTGTTGGAAAGTAGTAACTTTTTCAGGTGTTTGAGACAATCCTTGTCCTACTTGTGCGAATGCTTCTTGAATACCTTTAGATCCTTCTGGCAATTTATCCCAATGGATATAAGCCTTCTCATCTAGTTGAACTTTGGCAACATCGAAAGCAAATTTAATATTTACCCAACGTTGAACAAGGACAGCAAGAATGAACATACCAAGGATAGAAGCTCCTTTAGTGATGTCTTGAAGGATACCGCCAGACATATCTTTAGTGATTTCTGATCCAGCCTTGTATCCAATCTCTTGTGTATACCACAAGAATGACATACGAATCAAGTTCCAAAGAACGAAGAAGAGGATTGGACCTAAGATATTACCAGTAAGGGCAAGTGAAGCACCGAGTGATCCAAGGATTGGGCGTACTGTAAACCAGAATACTGGGTCACCGATACCAGCAAGAGGTCCCATCATACCGATTTTAACCCCTTGGATAGCAGCGTCATCAATTTCAACACCGTTAGCACGTTCTTCTTCAAGTGCAAGAGTAACCCCCATGATTGGAGCGGCTACGTATGGGTGAGTGTTGAAGAACTCAAGATGGCGTTCAAGAGCAGCGATTTGATCTTCTTTCTTAGTGTAGAGTTTTTTAAGAGCTGGAATTAATGAGTAAGCCCAACCCAAGTTTTGCATACGTTCATAGTTCCAAGAACCTTGTAAGAAAGTTGAACGCCACCAAACTTTTTTACGATCTGATTTAGTTAATTGAAGTTTTTCAGTCATGATGTTTTCAGTCCTTTCTTATCTTAGTAGTCTTCTAGGATATCGCCGATTGGGTCGTTAGAAGTTGCGGCTCCTCCGCCACCATTTCCACCAGTTTTAGAAAGGTGAAGGTAGATAAGAGCGATAGCAACACCGATAGCACCAAATCCGATTAGAGTAATATCTGACACGGCAGCAAGCACGAAACCGATAGCGAAGAATGGCCATACTTCACGAGTTGCCATCATGTTGATAACCATAGCGTAACCAACGGCAACGACCATACCACCACCGATAGCCATACCATCTTTGAGCCAATCAGGCATAGCATTTAGAATGCTTTGTACTGTTTCAGTTGGTACCATTAGAAGGAGTGCTGCTGGGACTGCAATACGAAGACCTTGAAGAAGAAGTGCGACAAAGTGAGCACGTTCAACTGCTTTGAAGTCACCTTTTTTAGCAGAAGCATCAGCAGTGTGAACCAATCCGACAGAGAGTGTACGGACAATCATAGTCAAGAATAGACCAGCAACTGCAAGAGGGATAGCAACCGCTTGGGCAACACCGATACCTGTCTTAGTAAAGTCGCCACCAAGAACCATGATAATGGCAGCAGCAACAGAAGCAAGAGCAGCGTCAGGAGCTACGGCAGCTCCGATGTTAGCCCAACCAAGGGCGATCATTTGAAGAGAACCACCAAGGATAATCCCTGCTTCAAGGTTACCAGTAACAAGACCGATAAGGGTACAAGCTACGATTGGTTGATGGAATTGGAACTGGTCGAGGATACCTTCAAGACCTGCTAGGAAGGCTACAACGACTACTAAAACCATAGAAATAATAGACATCTTTAAAATCCTTTCATAAAATCGATTATTGCACGTTTGCTTTGTTGATCAAGTCAAACAAATCTTTTTTGGTGTCGTTTGGTACTTTACGTACATCAAATTCAACACCAAGGTCACGCATTTTTTCAAATGTAGCAACGTCTTCTTTATCCATAGACAAAACGTTGTTAACCATTGTTTTACCAGTTGAGTGAGCCATTGATCCAACATTAAGAGTTTTGATTGGCACGCCACCTTCGATAGCACGAAGGGCATCTTGAGGTGTTTCAAACAAGATAAGGGCATGTGTTCCTCCGAAGCGAGGATCTTTTGCAACGTCGATTAGTTTTTGGATAGGAACAACATTTGCTTTCACTTTACCTGGAGCTGCTTGTTTAATCAATTCTTTACGTAATTCGTCTTTAGCTACGTTATCTGAAGCAACGATGATACGATCTGCTTTTGAATCTGGAGTCCAAGCAGTTGCAACTTGACCGTGAAGTAAACGAGTGTCTAGACGGGCAAGGTTGATTTTGAGTTTACCGTCTCCGATGACAGTTCCTTCTGGAATAGCAGCTTGGGCAACTGGAGCAGCTGCAGCGCTTGCTACTTCCTCAACTGGGTTTAGCTCTTCTGGAAGAGCTTTGATGCCATCTTTGGCTTCTTTAATGATATTAGCAGCGACTTTTTCTACACCTGCAGCAGCGTCCATGAGGCGCTCTGTGTAGGCTTGAATTAACATCGGTAAGTTCAGTCCTGTGATGATGGCAAACTTACGCTCAGGATTTTCTCCCATCACGCGACTAGCTTGGTTAAATGGAGATCCACTCCAAAGGTCAGCCAAAACTAGAACCTCATCTTCTGCGTCAAATGCAGCAACAGCGTTATTAAACTTAGCGTATAGATCATCAGGACCTTCGTTTGGCATAAAGGTTACAACTTGAACCTTTTCTTGTTCACCAAAGATCATAGATCCTGACTGATGAATACCCGCAGCAAATTCGCCGTGGCTCGCAATAATGATTCCGATACTCATTATTGTCATTCCTCCTTTTTGTTTTAGTTTTCGTTTAAGAAAACTTTAAGACTGTTTAAGTATAAACCGTTTTCATCTAAAAATCAACTATTTATCATAAAATAATTAAAAATATTACATCTGAAAATATTGATATATTGAGTTTTAGAGAAGTTTTTTTGAATCCTTATTAAAAAATTTAATATAAAAAAGTTGGAAGCGCATTCCAACTTTTAAAATAGGTTTCTAATAGATTAGTGGGTGAAGTCGAGTACCATACGTCCTTGGATTTGACCTTTTTCCATTTCGTCGAAAATGGCTACGGCATCTTCTATTGGACGTTTTTGAACAACTGGAACTACTAAACCTTCTGCACCGAATTGGAAGGCTTCTTCCAAGTCTTTACGAGTTCCTACAAGAGAACCGATGACTTGGATTCCATCTAGAACGGTTTTTACGATGCTGAGTTCCATCATTTCAGAAGGAAGGCCGACAGCGACAACGCGACCACCAGCACGAACTGAGTCAACAGCCTGGTTGAAGGCAACTTTAGACACAGCAGTTACGACAGCTGAATGAGCTCCACCATCTGTTTTTTCCTTGATGAGTCCAGGTACATCTTTAACTTCTAGGCCGTTAATAACAATGTCAGCACCTACTTCTTTTGCAAGGGCAAGTTTGTCGTTATTGATATCAACTGCGATGACATGAGCATTGAATACTTTTTTAGCGTATTGAACAGCTAGGTTACCAAGTCCACCAGCGCCGTAAAGAACAACCCATTGGCCTGGTTCAACTTTGGCTTCTTTAATGGCTTTATAGGTTGTTACACCAGCACATGTGATAGAAGAGGCTTGGGCTGGATCAAGTCCGTCAGGAACTTTGACAGCATAGTCTGCAGTTACGATACATTGTTCAGCCATACCTCCGTCTACTGAGTAGCCGGCATTTTTCACTGTACGGCAAAGAGTTTCACGGCCAGTTGTACAGTATTCGCAAGTACCACATCCTTCAAAGAACCAAGCAACGCTGACGCGGTCGCCAACTTTAAGGCTTTTTACATCTGGGGCAATTTCTTTGACGATACCAACACCTTCGTGACCTAGGACACGTCCTGGTACTTGACCAAAGTCACCATGGGCAACGTGGAGGTCAGTGTGGCAAACACCACAGTATTCAATTTCTACAAGTGCTTCCCCAGTTTCAAGTGGACGGAGTACTTTTTCTTCAACAGCAACACCAGTGCTTTCTGGATTTACAACAACAGCTTTCATAGCTATCCTCCTTGATATTGACCGAGAACAGGGATAACGGGACTGGATTGATTTTGTGTCAACAGAGTCGAGTATGACGAGCTCTCTTGTATTTATATGTAAAGTATATCACAAAAGAAAGCCTTTTCCAAGGTTTTGGAAGTAAAAAATAGAATAATCGATTAACTGGTTGATGAGACTGTGAAAAGAGCACAAAGACCAGCTCGCAAGCTGGTCAGTATGGATTATAAGAATAAGTCTTGCAGGGTTTTTGCAACCCCATCTTGGTCATTGGTCAGGGCAATTTGCTCATCCGCATAAGGGAGTAGCTCTGGGTTGGCATTTTTCATTGCATAACCTTTCCCAGCAAAAGCGAGCATTTCGGTATCATTGTGTTCGTCTCCAAAGGCAATCAAATCCTTTTTATCACGGTTCATTACCTTGAGCAAGTAGTCCAAAGCAAAGGCCTTGTTGACACCTTTTGGGGTACACTCAAGGATATTGAGCGGCCCTCCCCAGGTATTAATAGAAAGTTGATGCTGGTAGAAGGCGTTCATTTCTTTTGCCAAGGCATATTTGTCACTGGCTCTGGTCTGTAAAAGAATACAGTTAGGATCCTTGGTTACCAACTCAGGATGAAATTGATCTTCAGGATGGAAAGCTTCTACGCCAAATAGTTTGGGATTGGCAATTTCTTCATTAGGATTTGTAATGTAGAATTTTTTACGATATTCTCCAGCGATAAAATCGGCTTGAATGTCCTCTGAACGTTGAACCATGTCTAGCAGATATTTTTTGTCTACCGTCAAACACTTTTCAAAGTCCCAAACCTGGTCTGGTAAATGAGTGAGGGAGCCGTTGAAATTAATCATAGGAGTGTCTAAGCCAAGCTCGCGGTAAAAATCTTTTGACATACGGTAAGGGCGACCTGTCGTAATAATAACCTGATGGCCTTTTTCAGTAACTTTTTTTATAGTTTCTTTGGTAAAGTCAGAAATTTGACTGTCTGAGTTGAGTAGGGTTCCATCCAGGTCAACTGCAATAATTTTTTTCGTCATAGGGACCTTTCTAGTGTCTTTTCAGATAAGATGTCTTCTATTATAACAAAAAGCAGGCAGAAAAGCAGATTCCAAACAAAAAATGAAATTCCATCAATTTCTTAAATAAATCAAACAAAGATATTGAAAAAGTGAATGATAAATGATATAATTCTATTATTGTTCGTAAAAATTAAAAGGAGATTGATAATGGACAAATTATTTAAACTAAAAGAGAACGGTACAGACGTTCGTACGGAGGTTCTCGCTGGTTTAACAACTTTCTTTGCAATGAGTTATATTCTCTTTGTAAACCCACAAATTCTTTCGCAAACAGGAATGCCTGCTCAGGGTGTATTCCTCGCAACAATTATCGGTGCAGTTGCTGGTACCCTGATGATGGCCTTCTACGCCAACTTACCTTATGCTCAAGCACCAGGTATGGGTCTTAACGCCTTCTTTACATTTACAGTTGTATTCGGGCTTGGTTATTCATGGCAAGAAGCCTTGGCTATGGTCTTCATCTGTGGAATTATCTCATTGATTATTACCTTGACAAATGTTCGTAAAATGATCATTGAATCGATTCCAAATGCCCTTCGCTCAGCTATTTCAGCTGGTATCGGTGTTTTTCTTGCCTACGTGGGAATTAAGAATGCTGGACTTTTGAAATTTACGATTGATCCAGGAAACTATACGGTTGTAGGAGAAGGGGCTGACAAAGCTCAAGCAACGATTGCAGCAAACTCTTCAGCAGTTCCAGGATTGGTCAGCTTTAATAATCCAGCTGTTTTGGTGGCTCTTGCAGGACTTGCTATTACGATCTTCTTTGTTATCAAAGGGATTAAAGGGGGAATTATTCTCTCTATCTTGACAACAACTGTTCTTGCTATTGCAGTTGGTTTGGTAGATTTGTCTAGTATCGATTTTGCTAACAACCATGTTGGTGCAGCCTTTGAAGACTTGAAGACAGTCTTTGGTGCGGCTCTTGGTTCAGAAGGTTTGGGAGCTTTGATTTCAGATACAGCTCGCTTGCCTGAAACTCTGATGGCTATTCTTGCCTTCTCGTTGACAGATATTTTTGATACAATTGGTACTTTGATCGGTACTGGTGAAAAAGTTGGTATCGTAGCGACAAATGGTGAAAATCACCAATCAGCTAAGTTGGACAAGGCTCTTTACTCTGACTTGATTGGTACTTCAATTGGTGCCATCGCTGGTACTTCGAACGTAACGACTTATGTTGAGTCTGCTGCTGGTATCGGTGCAGGTGGACGTACTGGTTTGACAGCCTTGGTCGTGGCAATCTGTTTTGCGATCTCAAGCTTCTTTAGCCCACTTCTAGCGATTGTACCAACAGCCGCTACAGCTCCAATCTTGATTATCGTTGGGATTATGATGTTGGCTAGCTTGAAAAATATCCATTGGGATGATATGTCTGAAGCGGTTCCTGCTTTCTTCACATCTATCTTTATGGGATTCAGCTACTCTATCACTCAAGGGATTGCAGTTGGTTTCTTGACTTACACTTTGACTAAGCTTGTTAAAGGTCAAGCTAAAGATGTTCATGTCATGATTTGGATTTTGGATGCCTTGTTTATCCTTAACTACATCAGCATGGCCTTATAATAGGATAACCCAGGGGGATTTTCCCCCTTTTTTAATACAAAGGAGATAGGTGATGAAAGAGAAAAATATGTGGAAAGAATTATTGAATCGTGCAGGTTGGCTGTTAATCTTTTTTCTGGCGACAATTTTATATCAGATTCCTATAGGGGTTACTGCTATTTTAACTTTAAATGCAGTACCACTGTTGCAGTCAGGACTGATAGTTTCTGGTATTTCGATTGTGATTCTGGTGCTGTTTATTATTGGAGCTCGTAAAACGCAGTTAGCAAGTTTTAATTTTTCTTTTTTTAGAGCGAAGGATTTGGCACGTTTGGGATTAAGTTATTTAGTCATTATCTGTTCAAATATACTTGGTTCCATTTTATTGCAACTATCAAATGAGACGACAACAGGGAATCAGTCTCAGATTAACGACATGGTTCAGAATAGTTCTCTGATTTCCAGTTTCTTCTTGTTGGCCTTGCTTGCTCCAATTTGTGAGGAAATCTTGTGCCGTGGGATTGTTCCTAAAAAGATTTTCCGAGGAAAAGAGAACTTGGGATTTATAGTCGGTACGATTGTGTTTGCTTTATTGCATCAACCAAGTAATTTACCTTCTTTATTGATTTATGGAGGTATGTCGATCGTTCTGTCTTGGACGGCTTACAAGACCCAACGTTTGGAAATGTCTATCTTACTTCACATGATTGTGAATGGGGTTGCTTTCTGTTTGCTGGCTCTCGTGGTGATTTTGAGTCGGACATTAGGGATTTCTGTTTAAGATTTTTGACAAT
This sequence comes from Streptococcus sp. 27098_8_109, assembly GCF_041432295.1. Classification (GTDB taxonomy): domain Bacteria; phylum Bacillota; class Bacilli; order Lactobacillales; family Streptococcaceae; genus Streptococcus. The sequence goes on along the minus strand of NZ_JAPVZJ010000022.1, from coordinate 8,164 downwards.
TGCTTACTTGTTTCTACTGGGAAAAAGATGAATGCAATCGTGTCCATCTTTTTCTTTTTATGGTAAAATAGAGAAATGATATGATGAAAAGCCTTGAGGGAGTGACCGATATGTCAAGTAAAGCCAATCATGCAAAGACAGCTATTTGCGGAATTATCAATGTAACCCCAGACTCCTTTTCGGACGGTGGTCAATTTTTTGCTCTTGAGCAAGCACTCCAGCAGGCTCGTAAATTGATAGCAGAAGGTGCTAGTATGCTAGATATCGGCGGAGAATCGACTCGGCCGGGAAGCAGCTATGTTGAGATAGAAGAGGAAATCCAGCGTGTTGTTCCAGTGATCAAAGCGATTCGCAAGGAAAGTGATGTCCTTATCTCTATTGATACTTGGAAGAGTCAGGTAGCAGAGGCTGCTTTGGCTGCTGGTGCCAATCTAGTCAATGATATCACTGGTTTCATGGGTGATGAAAAAATGGCCCATGTGGTTGCAAATGCTGGAGCGAAAGTAGTCATTATGTTTAATCCAGTCATGGCGCGACCTCAGCACCCTAGCTCGCTTATATTTCCTCATTTTGGTTTTGGACAAGCTTTTACAGAGGAAGAGTTAGCTGACTTTGAAACATTGCCAATCGAAGACTTGATGGAGGCTTTCTTTGACAGAGCCTTAGCGAGAGCGAATCAAGCTGGAATCGCACAAGAAAATATCCTGTTGGATCCAGGAATTGGCTTTGGTCTGACCAAGAAAGAAAATCTACTTCTTTTACGGGATCTGGATAAACTACATCAGAAAGGCTATCCAATCTTTCTCGGAGTGTCGCGCAAGCGGTTTGTCATCAATATTCTTGAAGAAAATGGTTTTGAAGTCAATCCTGAGACAGAACTTGGTTTCCGCAATCGAGATACAGCTTCGGCTCATGTAACTAGTATTGCTTCAAGACAGGGTGTAGAAGTGGTGCGCGTGCATGACGTAGCTAGTCACAAGATGGCAGTTGAAATTGCCTCCGCTATTCGTCTGGCTGATGAAGCGGAAAATCTAGATTTAAAACAATACAAATAAGATGAAAGAAATTGAAAATAATCAGTGGATTGCCAACTACCGGACCGACGAACCGCATTTTGGCTTGGAACGCATGGTGGAACTATTAGCTTTGCGTGGAAATCCCCATCTCAAACTCAAGGTCATCCATATCGGAGGGACCAATGGCAAGGGTTCTACCATTGCTTTTTTGAAAAATATGCTGGAAAAGCTAGGGCTGAGAGTTGGCGTGTTTAGCTCACCCTATCTCATTCACTACACAGACCAGATTAGCATCAATGGGGAATCTATCCCAGAGGCTAGACTAGAAGCCCTCATGGCAGACTATCAGTCTTTGTTGGAAGGGGAATCGGCTACCAATTTGCAGGGGACAACTGAGTTTGAAATAATTACAGCTATAGCCTATGATTACTTTGCCTCAGAGCAAGTAGATGTGGCTATCATGGAAGTCGGCATGGGTGGGCTTTTAGATAGTACCAATGTCTGCCAGCCAATTTTAACAGGAATTACGACCATTGGATTGGACCATGTAGCCCTACTTGGTGACACCTTGGAAGCCATAGCAGAGCAGAAAGCTGGTATTATCAAACAAGGTATTCCCTTGGTGACAGGTCGTATTGCTCCAGAAGCTTTGGCTGTGATTGACCGCATTGCGGAAGGGAAAGATGCGCCGAGATTTGCCTACGGGACAGATTATCAGGTCCGCCATCAAAAGAGTATGGTTACAGGCGAAGTCTTTGACTATACAAGTGTTGTCAGACAAGGTCGCTTCCAAACTGGCCTGTTGGGTTTGCACCAGATAGAGAATGCTGGGATGGCCATAGCTTTACTTGATAATTTTTGTCAAGAAGATGGTCGAGAACTAGCAAGCAATCACGTGCTTGCTCAAGCCTTGGAAGAAACAAGTTGGCCAGGGCGTTTGGAAATCGTGTCAAGAGAACCCTTGATGATTTTGGATGGGGCCCACAATCCCCATGCTATCAAGGCTTTATTAGCAACTTTGCAAGAACGCTTTGCGGATTATCGTAAGGAAATCCTCTTTACTTGCATCAAAACCAAGGCCTTGGAGGATATGTTGGACTTGTTGGAGCAAATCCCAGATACCGAGCTTACTCTGACACATTTTGACGATAGTCGGGCGACTGATGAAAGCGTGCTGGAAGAGGCAGCTAAGTCTAGAAATCTCAGCTACCAAGGTTGGCAGGATTTTCTAGAGCAGAAATTGACAGATAAAAAAGAAGAGAAACAAACAGTTAGGATTGTCACGGGTTCCTTGTATTTCTTGAGCCAAGTGAGAGCCTATCTGATGGAGAGGAAAAACGAAAATGGATACACAAAAGATTGAAGCAGCTGTAAAAATGATTATCGAGGCCGTCGGAGAGGACGCTAACCGCGAGGGCTTGCAGGAAACACCTGCTCGTGTGGCTCGTATGTACCAAGAGATTTTTTCAGGTCTTGGTCAAACAGCGGAGGAACATTTGTCAAAATCCTTTGAGATTATCGACGATAATATGGTGGTAGAAAAGGATATCTTTTTCCATACCATGTGTGAACACCACTTCTTGCCATTTTATGGTAGAGCACATATTGCCTACATTCCAGATGGTCGTGTGGCAGGTTTGTCTAAGCTAGCCCGTACGGTTGAAGTTTATTCGAAAAAACCACAAATTCAAGAACGTTTGAATATCGAAGTGGCCGATGCCTTGATGGAGTATCTAGGTGCTAAAGGAGCCTTTGTTGTCATTGAGGCGGAACATATGTGTATGAGCATGCGAGGTGTCAGAAAACCAGGCACAGCAACCTTGACGACAGTAGCTCGTGGTCTATTTGAAACAGATAAGGACCTCCGAGACCAGGCTTATCGTTTAATGGGACTATAATACTCTTCGAATAATGGGACTATAATACTCTTCGAAAATCAAATTCAAACCACGTCAGCTTCCATCTGCAACCTCAAAACAGTGTTTTGAGCAGCCTGTGGCTAGCTTCCTAGTTTGCATTTTGATTTTCATTGAGTATAAAAAAAATCCGCTTGAATCGGATTTTTCTAGAAAGGAATCATTATGGATCAACTGCAGATTAAGGATTTGGAAATTTTTGCCTATCATGGTCTTTTTCCTAGTGAGAAAGAATTAGGGCAAAAGTTTGTTATTTCCGCAATCCTATCCTATGATATGACCAAGTCAGCGACAGACTTGGATTTAACAGCCTCTGTCCATTACGGAGAACTGTGTCAGCAGTGGACGACTTGGTTTCAGGAGAGCACTGAAGATTTGATTGAAACGGTAGCCTACAAACTGGTAGAACGTACTTTTGAGGCTTATCCTCTTGTCCAAGAAATAAAGCTGGAACTGAAAAAGCCTTGGGCACCAGTGCATTTGCCACTAGATACTTGCTCGGTAACCATTCATCGCCGCAAGCAACGGGCCTTTATCGCCCTAGGAAGCAATATGGGAGATAAACAAGCAAATTTGAAACAAGCCATTGAGAAAATGCGAGCTCGAGGTATCCATATTCTCAAAGAGTCCAGTGTCTTGACGACGGAGCCTTGGGGTGGTGTGGAGCAAGATAGCTTTGCTAATCAAGTGGTTGAGGTGGAAACCTGGTTGCCGGCCCCAGTTCTATTAGAGAACTTGTTAGCCATTGAGTCAGAGATGGGACGGGTGAGAGAAGTACATTGGGGGCCTCGTTTGATTGATTTGGACTTGCTCTTTGTGGAGGACCAGGTCCTTTATACAGATGACCTTATTTTGCCCCATCCTTACATAGCGGAACGCCTTTTTGTTCTTGAGTCTCTACAAGAAATTGCGCCTCATTTTATCCATCCTACCTTAAAGCAACCGATCCGCAACTTGTATAATGCTTTGAAACAATAGAAAAAACTCTAGTTTTCAGTCGCTTGTAACTGAAGGCTAGAGTTTTTAAAATAGGTCATTTTCTTCTGGGAGGAGGATAGTTTCTCTACCGTCCATATCTAAAACCAGGACTCTCGGGGGATAAAGAGGGTCAAAGGGATGGTTAAAATCAAAATCAATGGCTGTAGGGAGGTGTTGACTTGAGAAGTGGAAGGTAATTTTTCCTTGGTTATTAAGCAATTGAAACTCAAGTTCTTCTTCCAATTCAAAGACATTTTTTAAGAAATGGTCGATGATATACCAAAATGAGTCAATAACGTCATCAGGCAAGCTGGTAACAATGCCAAAACTAGCTGACCGCATGTGGGTATTGGTAAAAGCCATATTTCTTCCCCCTTTCTTTTCCCTTATCATACAGCAAATAGGATTAAAAATCAAGAAAAGGTGATTTTTTCTTCATAAACATAGCTTCCTATGAAATTTTTTCAAATAATCTTCAAAAAACGCTTGAAAGTGTTTACAAATAGTGATAAAATGGAATAAGTGGAATCATGAAAACGAAATTTTCATACCGTCTCTTTTTTTGGAGTCTCGTGAGGTATGATATAGAAAGGAAATGGAATGAATACAGACGATACAGTAACGATTTATGATGTCGCCCGTGAAGCAGGAGTTTCAATGGCGACGGTTAGCCGTGTAGTCAATGGCAATAAGAATGTAAAAGAGAATACTCGTAAAAAAGTGCTTGAGGTGATTGATCGTTTGGATTACCGTCCAAATGCTGTGGCGCGTGGTCTTGCAAGTAAAAAGACAACCACTGTCGGTGTGGTGATCCCAAATATTACCAATGGCTATTTCTCAACGCTTGCTAAAGGGATTGATGATATCGCTGAAATGTACAAGTATAATATCGTTCTTGCTAATAGTGATGAGGATGATGATAAGGAAGTTTCAGTTGTCAATACCCTGTTTTCTAAGCAAGTGGATGGTATCATCTTTATGGGGTACCACTTGACTGAAAAAATTCGTTCAGAGTTTTCTCGTTCTCGAACACCAGTTGTTCTTGCAGGAACTGTGGATGTAGAACACCAACTTCCAAGTGTTAATATTGACTACAAACAAGCTACGATTGATGCAGTGACCTACCTTGCTAAAGAAAATGAGCGCATTGCTTTCGTAAGCGGTCCACTAGTGGATGATATCAATGGTAAGGTTCGTTTGGTTGGCTACAAGGAAGCCTTGAAAAAAGCAGGTATTTCTTATAGCGAAGGATTGGTATTTGAGTCTAAATACACTTATGAAGATGGTTATGCCTTGGCAGAACGCTTGATTTCATCAAACGCAACTGCAGCAGTTGTAACAGGTGATGAGCTGGCAGCAGGTGTCTTGAACGGCCTTGCTGATAAGGGTGTATCAGTACCAGAAGAATTTGAAATCATTACTAGTGATGATTCACAAATCTCACGCTTTACCCGTCCAAACTTGACAACTATTGCCCAACCTCTTTATGACCTTGGGGCCATCAGTATGCGTATGTTGACCAAGATTATGCACAAGGAAGAGTTGGAAGAACGTGAAGTTCTCTTACCTCATGGTTTGACAGAACGTCGCTCAACACGAAAACGGAAATAGAAAAAATCAGGGAATCGTGCAGATTTCCTGATTTTGCTTTCTGGAGAAGAGACTTACCCTTCCATATAGTCTTTCAAAGCCTGTCCTCTTAGTCCGGCATTGAGGGCAATGAGGAGTTTCAAACGGGCTTTTTGGGCATTGAGTTCTTTAACAAAGAAAACGCCTGATTTTTGCAACTGTACGCCTCCACCTTGGTAGGCATAAACAGGTTCCGCTATACCGTTAAAGCATCGTGAAACCAGAGCGACTGGGATTCCTTTTTGCAGAAGGCTTTCTAACTTTTCAGCCGTTTCTTTAGGAATATTACCAGCTCCGAAGGCTTGGATAATCAAGCCGTCCAATTGTTCCAAATCCAGCATATCAATCAGCTCATCTGTCATACCTGCATAAGCCGAGATGATAGGGACTAAGCCTTGTATGTGATCAAGGTCAAAGCGAACACGAGGTTCAGCTGTTTTGAAGTAGAGGATTTCCCGCTTCGTAATCAGACCAAGTGGCCCATGTGTTGGGGTTTGGAAGGTGCCGACGTTGGTCGTATGCGTTTTGGTAACATACTTGGCAGCATGAATTTCATCGTTCATAACAACCAAAACCCCTTTGTCAGCAGCCCTGTCATCGCTAGCCACCCGTAAAGCACTCAGATAGTTATAAACACCGTCGCTGCCGAGTTCGTTAGAGCTACGCATGGCCCCTGTTAGAACGATAGGCATATGGGGAACTTCCATGGTATCAAGGAAATAGGCTGTTTCCTCTAAAGTATCGGTCCCGTGTGTGATTACCACTCCATCGTAGTTAGCAGCTTCCTCTTTAATTTTCTGGTAGAGGGCTAGCATATGCTTGGGTTTGATATGGGGGCTTGGCAGGTTAAAAAAGTCTAAGGCGTGGACTTGGATTCCTTCAAGTGGGTTGGACACATGGTTCATGGGATTATCTGAACTCGTCACAACAGCGCCAGAAGCATCGGCCTGCATGGAAATAGTTCCACCCGTATGTAAAACAAGGATTTTCTTAGGCATGATTTACTCACTCTTTCTGAAATGTGGTATAATCATTGTATCACAAAAGGGGAGATTGGGATAGGATGGAAGTCAAAGCTGTTTTTTTTGATATCGATGGAACCTTGGTCAACGATCACAAGAGTGTTTTGAAATCCACTAAGGACGCGATTAAGATTGTCAAAGAACAAGGGGTGCTTGTCGGTGTAGCGACAGGACGAGGACCTTTTTTTGTTAAGGAATTGATGGACGATTTGGATCTGGACTTTGCGGTAACCTACAATGGCCAGTATATCTTTACTAAAGACAGAGTCTTGTTCACGAGCCCAATTTCCAAGTTACATTTGCGCCAGTTAATCAGTTATGCTAAAAAAGAGGGCAAGGAGATTGCTCTAGGGACCAAGGATGCCATGTTGGGTTCCAAAATCATGTCTTTTGGTCTGGGTTCTTTTTCCCAACGAATCAGTCGCTTCGTTCCCTCAGTTTTAACTCGGACAGTGAGTCATTCCTTTAATCGTATGGTCAGCAAGGTTGTTCCCCAAAAGGAAGAAGACCTGCTTGATCTGATGAATCAGCCTATCTACCAAGTTTTGATGCTGATGACGCCAGAAGAATCTGAGAAGGCAGCAGCTGATTTTGAAGACTTGAAATTGACACGTAGCAATCCTTTTGCAGCGGATGTTATCAATCAAGGAAACTCTAAGTTGGAAGGCATTCGACGAGTTGGGAAAGAATATGGTTTTGACCTCAACCAAGTGATGGCCTTTGGTGATTCGGATAACGACCTTGAAATGCTGGCTGGTGTCGGTATGTCAGTTGCTATGGGAAATGGTAGTAGCAGTGTCAAGGAAGTTGCCAAACACATCACCACCAGCAATCAGCAAGACGGAATCCACAAGGCCTTGGAACATTTTGGTGTTTTGGCTTCAGAAAAAGTCTTTGTCAGCCGTGACTATCATTTCAATAAGGTCAAGACCTTCCACCACATGATGGATGAACGAACCCAAGAAGAACCTCGAGCTTGGGATTTAGAAGGTGCAACCCACAGGGCTGGCTTTAAAATAGAAGAATTGGTGGAGTTTGTTCGAGCTGCCAGTCCTTCTGAAGAGGACTTTGGTCAAGCTCTATCGCAACTTCATCAGGCTCTTGATAAGGCAGCAGAGAAAGTAGCCAAGAAGACACCTGCCCAGCAAGATTTGGTAGGGCAGGTGGATGCCCTGATTGACACGCTTTATTTTACCTATGGTAGCTTTGTTTTGATGGGGGTGGACCCAGAACGTATTTTTGATATCGTCCATCAGGCCAATATGGGGAAAATTTTTCCAGATGGCAAGGCTCATTTTGATCCAGTGACCCATAAAATCTTAAAACCAGATGATTGGGAAGAAAAATATGCTCCAGAACCTGCTATTAAAAAGGAACTGCAGCGCCAGCTCAAGGCTTATGAACGCCATAAAGAGAGAAATAATACTCAATGAAAATCAAAGAGCAAACTAGGAAACTAGCCGCAGGCTGCTCAAAACACTGCTTTGAGGTTGTAGATAGAACTGACGAAGTCAGCTCAAAACACTGTTTTGAGGTTGCAGATAGAACTGACGAAGTCAGTAACATATATACGGCAAGGCGACGTTGACGTTAGTATAAATAG
>NZ_JAPVZJ010000021.1:0-32065 GCF_041432295.1 Streptococcus sp. 27098_8_109 | reverse complement strand
ATTAGTCTAAACCGTAGTTGTAGTCATCGTCTTGCATGGCTTCAACTTCACCAAGAAGGTAACCATTTCCGACTTGAGAGAAGAAGTCGTGGTTAGAAGTTCCTGTTGAAATACCGTTCATGACAATTGGGTTGACATCATCTGCTGAATCTGGGAAGAGTGGATCTTGTCCCAGGTTCATGAGTGCCTTGTTGGCATTGTAGCGAAGGAAGGTTTTGACTTCTTCCGTCCAACCAACACCGTCATAGAGACTTTCTGTGTAGCCTTCTTCATTCTCGTAAAGAGTATAGAGCAGGTCGTACATCCATTCTTTGAGCTTTTCTTGCTCTTCTTCAGGTAATTCATTGAAACCGAGTTGGAATTTATAACCAATGTAGGTTCCGTGAACTGACTCATCACGAATAATTAATTTAATGATTTCAGCGACGTTGGCTAGTTTGTTGTTACCAAGATAGTAGAGGGGAGTGAAGAAACCAGAGTAGAAGAGGAAGGTTTCGAGGAAGACACTGGCAACTTTCTTTTCAAGTGGGCTACCGTTTAGGTAAATTTCGTTGACAATCTCAGCCTTCTTTTGTAGGTAAGGATTGGTATTGGTCCATTCGAAAATTTCTTCAATCTCAGCCTTTGTATTCAAGGTAGAAAAGATAGAAGAGTAAGATTTTGCGTGGACAGATTCCATAAATTGGATGTTATTGAAAACAGCTTCCTCATGTGGTGTACGGATGTCTGCTCGAAGGGCTTGAACCCCAGTTTCAGATTGCATAGTATCGAGAAGGGTTAAACCACCAAAGACTTTTCCAACCAAGTCTTTTTCTACATTTGATAGCTTTCTCCAGTCATCCAAGTCATTTGACAAGGGAATACGTGTATCGAGCCAGAATTGCTCCGTCAGCTTTTCCCAAGTTGATTTGTCGATGACATCTTCGATGGCATTCCAGTTAATGGCTTTGTAGTAAGTTTCCATTTGAAATCTCTTTCTGTGTTTAGTATTGCGAACTCACAATTATTTCTATTTTATCATAATTCTAGAAGAGTATCGCACAAAAAGTCGGAAGCCCGACTTTTTGCTATTTCATAGTATAGATGCTTATTCCAATTTAGTTTAGCAGGGTGAATAAATACTTATCTGAGAAAATGTAGTTTCCTCAAACAAAAATTAGATCACACAGCTTTCACATTGGTTGGCACCGACTTCTCCACCATCATCTGTAAAGGTACGGACGTAGTAGATAGACTTGATACCCTTGTTAAAGGCATAGTTACGAAGGATAGACAAGTCACGTGTCGTTTGTTTGTTTTCTTTCTTCCATTCGTAAAGACCTTTTGGAATGTCACTACGCATGAAGAGGGTGAGTGAAAGTCCTTGGTCCACGTGCTCAGTCGCAGCAGCGTAAACATCAATCACCTTACGCATATCCATGTCGTAGGCAGAAGTGTAGTAAGGAATGGTTTCTGTTGACAAACCAGCAGCAGGATAGTAGATTTTACCGATTTTCTTCTCTTGACGTTCTTCGATACGTTGCGTAATCGGGTGGATAGAAGCAGAAACGTCGTTGATGTAACTGATAGAACCATTTGGCGCTACAGCAAGGCGGTTTTGGTGGTAAAGACCATCTGCTTGAACCTTGTCGCGAAGTTCAGCCCAGTCAGCAGCACTTGGGATAAAGACATCTTTGAAGAGTTCTTTAACACGGTCTGATTTTGGAACAAACTCGCCAGTCACATACTTGTCAAAGTAGCTTCCCTTAGCATAGTCTGATTTTTCAAAGTTGTGGAAGGTGATACCACGTTCACGCGCGATATTGTTTGATTCTACCAAGGTCCAGTAGTTCATGAGCATGAAGTAGATGCTTGTAAATTCAACAGACTCAGGCGATCCATATTCAATCAATTGTTGGGCAAGGTAGCTGTGAAGTCCCATGGCACCGAGACCAAAGGTGTGGGCTTGGCTATTTCCATGGTCGATAGTAGGAACAGCTACGATGTGCGAACTATCTGTAACGAAAGTAAGGGCACGAACCATAGCACGGATAGAACGACCAAAATCAGGTGAGGTCATCATGTTGACCACGTTGGTTGAACCAAGGTTACATGAAACATCTGTTCCCATTTGAAGGAATTCTTGAGCATCGTTGATCAAGCTTGGTTCTTGAACTTGAAGAATCTCAGAACACAAGTTACTCATGATAATCTTACCATCAACAGGATTTGCACGGTTAGCCGTATCAATGTTGACGACATAAGGGTAACCAGACTCTTGTTGCAATTTAGAGATTTCAGTTTCCAAATCACGCGCTTTGATTTTTGTTTTGCGGATGTTTGGATTTGCGACCAATTCATCGTATTTTTCAGTGATGTCGATGTAGTTAAATGGCACACCGTATTCAAGTTCTACAGAGTATGGGCTGAAGAGGTACATTTCTTCATTTTTACGTGCTAATTCGTAGAATTTATCGGGTACTACAACACCAAGTGAAAGGGTCTTTACACGAACTTTTTCATCGGCGTTTTCTTTCTTAGTTGAAAGGAAGGCGATAATATCTGGGTGGAAGACGTTGAGGTAGACAACACCGGCACCTTGACGTTGCCCCAATTGGTTGGAGTAAGAGAAGCTATCTTCGAAAAGCTTCATAACAGGAACGACACCAGAAGCGGCTCCTTCATAGCCTTTGATAGGTGCACCAGCTTCACGAAGGTTGCTGAGGGAAATTCCCACACCACCACCGATACGTGAAAGTTGAAGAGCTGAGTTGATAGAACGTCCGATAGAGTTCATATCATCAGTTACTTGGATTAGGAAGCAAGATACTAACTCCCCACGGCGAGCACGTCCAGCATTCAAGAAGGAAGGAGTAGCAGGTTGGTAGCGTTGGTGGATGATTTCATTGGCAATATCGATGGCAATAGCTTCATTCCCATCAGCGAAATAAAGGGCGTTAAAGAAGACGCGGTCTTCCATGCTTTCAAGATAATATTCACCGTCGTTAGTTTTCAAAGCATATTGATTGTAAAATTTATAAGCTGCCATGAAAGACTTGAATTGGAAGTTTTGGTCTTTGATAAATTGAGACAATTCTTCCAAAAACTCTGGACGGTATTTCTTGATAAAGGCTGTTTCGATGTAGTTGTGTTCAATGAGGTAGTTGATTTTATCTTTGATTGAATCAAAAACCATAGTGTTTGGAACTACATTTTCTTTAAAGAAGGCATCCAAGGCTTCCTTATCTTTATGAAGCATGATTTGTCCATTGACAGGACGGTTGATTTCGTTATTGAGACGGAAGTAAGTCACGTCTTCAAGATGTTTTAATCCCATAAAATTTCCCTTATCTAATTACAAAAGAAAGGCTTCTAAGTTAGCCCTAGAAGCAGTTTCTTCTGGATGATGTACTAAGATTATGCTAATTGTTTCAGTTTTCCTGGTTGGAAACCTGAAAAGACTTCAGTTGGTGTTTGGATCACAGGAGCTGCGCTGAAACCGAGCTCTTTAACTTGATCGATGTACTCAGGTTGCTCATCAAGATTGATTTCACGATAAGCGACATTATTACTGTCCAAGAAACGTTTAGTCATCTTACATTGGACACAGTTGTTTTTAGAATAAACGGTTACCATTGTGTAACTCCTCTTTCAAAATAGATTACTTTCTTAGTATATCAGAAAATAAATTTTTGTCAATGATTTGAAACTAAATATAGTGGTCTATTTTTCTACTAAAGGTTGCAAAACACAATATGTAGTGTTTGTTTTATGAAATAGTGATAATTATCCTAGAAGTAGTTTTTTGGAAAACTATATCCTGTGTTTTGTTATCTAGAATAGAAGATTTTCAGCAAGTTATCTGAAAGGAAATCGAATAAATCCCATAAAATGCTTGAAAAAAATCCTAGAAGATGGTATAATACCAAATTGTAAGGGTTATCACATATAACTCAAAAAAGAAAGAACAAAAGGAGAGTCAAACTATGGCTTCTAAAGATTTCCACGTAGTGGCAGAAACAGGTATTCACGCACGTCCAGCAACATTGTTGGTACAAACTGCAAGCAAATTTGCTTCAGATATCACTCTTGAGTACAAAGGTAAATCAGTTAACCTTAAATCAATCATGGGTGTTATGAGTCTTGGTGTTGGCCAAGGTGCTGATGTAACTATCTCAGCTGAAGGTGCAGATGCAGATGACGCTATCGCTGCAATCTCAGAAACAATGGAAAAAGAAGGATTGGCATAAGGAAAATGACAGAAATGCTTAAAGGAATCGCAGCATCTGATGGTGTTGCAGTTGCAAAAGCATATCTACTCGTTCAACCGGATTTGTCATTCGAGACTGTTTCAGTCGAAGATACAAACGCAGAAGAGGCTCGTTTGGATGTAGCTCTTGAAGCTTCTCAAAACGAGCTTTCTCTTATCCGTGAGAAAGCTGTAGGTACGCTTGGTGAAGAAGCGGCTCAAGTTTTTGACGCTCATTTGATGGTTCTTGCTGACCCAGAATTGATTGGTCAGATTAAAGAAACAATCCGTGCTAAGAAAGTCAATGCTGAAGCAGGTCTTAAAGAAGTGACTGACATGTTCATCACTATCTTTGAAGGTATGGAAGACAACCCATATATGCAAGAACGTGCAGCGGATATCCGCGACGTGACAAAACGTGTATTGGCAAATCTTCTTGGTAAGAAATTGCCAAACCCAGCTTCTATCAATGAAGAAGTAATCGTGATTGCGCATGACTTGACACCATCTGATACAGCTCAATTGGACAAAAACTTTGTAAAAGCTTTTGTAACAAATATCGGTGGACGTACAAGCCACTCAGCTATCATGGCACGTACACTTGAAATTGCAGCTGTATTGGGAACAAATAACATCACTGAAGTGGTGAAAGACGGTGATATCCTTGCCGTTAACGGAATTACTGGTGAAGTGATTATCAACCCAACAGATGAACAAGCGGCAGAATTTAAAGCAGCTGGTGAAGCTTATGCTAAACAAAAAGCTGAATGGGCACTTTTGAAAGATGCTCAAACAGTGACTGCTGACGGTAAACACTTCGAGTTGGCTGCTAACATCGGTACTCCAAAAGACGTGGAAGGTGTTAACAACAACGGTGCAGAAGCGGTTGGACTTTACCGTACAGAGTTCTTGTACATGGATTCTCAAGACTTCCCAACTGAAGATGAGCAGTATGAAGCATACAAGGCTGTACTTGAGGGAATGAATGGTAAACCAGTAGTTGTTCGTACAATGGATATCGGTGGAGATAAGGAACTTCCTTACTTCGATATGCCACATGAAATGAACCCATTCCTTGGATTCCGTGCCCTTCGTATCTCTATTTCTGAAACTGGAGATGCAATGTTCCGTACACAAATCCGTGCCCTTCTTCGTGCTTCTGTTCATGGTCAATTGCGTATCATGTTCCCAATGGTTGCCCTCTTGAAAGAATTCCGTGCAGCTAAAGCAGTTTATGAAGAAGAAAAAGCAAACCTTCTTGCTGAAGGTGTTGCAGTTGCGGATGACATCCAAGTTGGTATCATGATTGAAATCCCTGCAGCAGCGATGCTTGCAGACCAATTTGCTAAAGAAGTAGACTTCATGTCAATTGGTACAAACGACTTGATCCAATACTCAATGGCAGCAGACCGTATGAACGAACAAGTTTCATACCTTTACCAACCATATAACCCATCAATCCTTCGCTTGATCAACAATGTTATCAAGGCAGCTCACGCTGAAGGTAAATGGGCTGGTATGTGTGGTGAGATGGCTGGTGACCAAAAAGCTGTTCCACTTCTTGTCGGAATGGGCTTGGATGAGTTCTCTATGTCAGCAACATCTGTACTTCGTACACGTAGCTTGATGAAGAAATTGGATACTGCTAAGATGGAAGAGTACGCTAACCGTGCCCTTACAGAGTGTTCAACAATGGAAGAAGTCCTTGAACTTCAAAAAGAATACGTTAACTTTGATTAATTTCATTAACCTTGTAACCTAGTTGCAAGGTTTTTTGATACATTCGGGAATAGTATAGTCTTGTAAAGTCCACTTTTCAATGATGAAGAGGCATGATATAATAGGAGAAGCAAATAGAATAAGAGAGAAATCATGTCTAAAGAAATTGATATTGAGTACTACCACCAGCTAGCCATGCAAAAGCAGAAGGAACACCGTAAAGTTTTAGCCAATCTAAAGAAAAAACCTCCTAAAAACCTAGACAAGATAGCCCAGCAGATTCACCAAGAAGTCTTTGAGGAAATTGATTGCACGGCCTGTGCCAATTGTTGTAAGACATTGGGACCGGACTTTAAAGAAGCGGATATTACACGAATCGCCAAGTATTTTAAGATGAAATTACCAGCTTTTGAAGCGGAGTTTCTGCAGGTAGATGAAGATGGTGATAAGGTTTTTAAATCCATGCCTTGTCCCTTTTTAGGAGGAGATAATCTCTGTTCCATCTATGAAGTTCGTCCAAAGGCATGCCGAGAGTTCCCCCATACGGACCGTAAAAAAATTCATCAAATCAACCATTTGACGATTAAGAATACTTTGACCTGTCCAGCAGCCTATCTCTTTGTTGAGAAATTAAAGGATAAGTTATAGAGATTTAAAGGATCAAAATTTTTTATAATAACTAGCAATATGAAGGGAGTACTCCTGTGCCTAGACCGAAAACAAAAGAGGAGCTAATGCTGGTCTCTAAGGAAAACTATGAAAAGCTCAATCGTTTCGTCTCCCAACTAAGTGAAGATGAGCTACAGACTCCATTTGATTTTTCAAGAGACCCAAAGAAAAAAGAAGCTCACTGGAAAAGGGATAAAAATCTACGGGATGTCTTGATCCATCTTTATGAATGGCAGCAGTTACTTTTGACTTGGGTACATTCTAATCAAGAAGGTCACGAAAGACCTTTTCTCCCTGAACCTTATACTTGGAAAACTTATGGAGAAATGAATGTCGCTTTTTGGAAGAAGCACCAGAAAACCTCCTTAGAAGAAGCGACTAGACTCCAAGAACAATCACATAGGAAGGTTTTAGAGTTGATAGAAGTTTTTAGCAATGACGAACTCTTTACCAAAGGTATCTATAAGTGGACGGGTGGGACAAGTCTAGGTTCCTACTTTGTCAGTAGCACGTCAAGCCACTATGATTGGGCTCTGAAAAAACTCAAAGCACATCAGAAGAATTGTAAAGGATAGATGGCCTATTTGAAATGTCAAGAATGAGTTCTTTTAAACGTAAGATAAAAACAAAGGGCCATCAAGTGATGTAGCCCTTTTGAGTTATACAAGCAAATTACCATGCAAAAGCTGTCGTTGGAGCATTGAGCGCTTCTAACCACTGTTTATTTTTTACGGGGCAAAGAGTTACGGATATACCTGCCATATCTAGACTGGTCAT
This sequence comes from Streptococcus sp. 27098_8_109, assembly GCF_041432295.1. Taxonomy (GTDB): domain Bacteria; phylum Bacillota; class Bacilli; order Lactobacillales; family Streptococcaceae; genus Streptococcus. Next base: position 24,672 of record NZ_JAPVZJ010000021.1, on the reverse strand, counting down.
AAATGTTCCTGATTTTATAAAGGTAATAGTGACTCCTTCAATTTCTAAGAGTTGAAGGATATCATTGATAAATATGCCCATTTCTAAGTTGCTGGTAGTGCCTAGATTATTTACAAGCAATATAAATTGATCACCCTTTTTCCAATGATAGTGCAATCTTAATTTACTTATAATTTCATTTGCAAGGATTTCCGATGATTGGAATGGGACGATACGATAGCCTTCTTCGCCATGTATCCCAATACCATAGGAAATATTTCCTTCTTCCAAGTTAAATAGTGGAAGGGTGGCTTGGGGGAGACTAGCCGATTTCGTTGCAAAGCCAATTGTTGCGATTTCGGGAGCAAGTTGATGACCTAAATCAGTTAGTTGCTCGATGTCGGCACCATTTTGAGCTGCATATCCTAGAACTTTATGAAGTAAAATAGTCCCTGCAAGTCCTCTTCCTCTAATTTGAAATCTATTGTGAGGTTCAATAGAAATATCGTCGTGTGCTAGACTATAGCCGACCTTAATTCCTTCTTGTCTAGCAGTATTAATGGCCGAGCTAAATTCTTTGATGTCTGCTTCGAAATTTTTTACAATGATGAAGACACCGTGACCATTGTTTAAAAAACGAATGGACTCTAAGATTTCAGTTCTTGTAGGAGGAGTAAATAATTGGCCATAGATAGCAGCGGTAAGCATTCCTTTTCCCACATATCCAATATGAGCAGGTTCGTGTCCTGAACCTCCACCCGCCAATATTGGAACCTGATGAGGATTACGATTTTTTTGATAGACCAATGGTAAGGTAGGGTGTTTTTCTAATTCAGGATGACTGCTGACAGTTGCCGAAATGTAACTTGAAATAATTTTCTGTTTATGATTTGAAATAAATGTCATTGTGGTCTCTTTCCAATAATTGTCATGATTAGAAAGTCTGGTTGTGGAACTGGACTTTTTTTATTGACGTAAGCCTTCACGATTTCTGCTAGAGCATGTGAATGATAGTCTAACAAAAAGCAAGTATAAGCAGATGAATCGATATCAATCTGACCGTATTCTCTTAAAATTTTTGATACAAGCAAGCGACAGTAGCTGATAAATTGGTCATAGAAGTTATTTTGCCCTTGAATATCAAAAAGTTGAATATAAAAGTCACGCTCTTGTTCGAAATAAAAAAATAATTCTTGTAATAGTTTTTGGCCTGAAATGAAGTCCAAGTTATTGGTGATATACTCGGTTAAGTCATTTTCAAATATCCAGTCTAGCAGTTCATATTTGTCAAGAAAGTGATTATAAAAGGTCTGTCTACGAATGCCAGCTGATTCCATGATATCTACAATGGAGATTTTGTCAAATTCTCTAGTAGCTAAAAGGTCTCTAAATGCCTTGGTAATCCGTTTTTTTGTAATAAGTGATGATGCCATAGGAAGCCTTTCTTTTACTTACTTCATTTTACCAAAAAAATGTTTTAAACGGGTTTAAAAGGGGACAAATAATAGAATCTGTCCCTTATCATCTAGCAATAAAAAATATATAATGAAAGCGAAAACAAAGATACATGCCGAAAGGAGTTTCTCATGAAAAAAATTATAAATGAACCGACACAAGTTGTTGATGAAATGTTGCAGGGATTGTCATTCATGCATGATGACTTGGTAGAACGCTTAGATGGTTTTGATGTCATCGTTAGAAAGGCAGAAAAGACAGGAAAAGTTGGACTCATTTCAGGTGGAGGTTCAGGACATGAACCAAGTCATGCTGGATTTGTAGGAGATGGAATGTTGTCTGCTGCCATTTGTGGAGCAGTCTTCACTTCACCTACTCCGGACCAAATTTTAGAAGCCATCAAGGCGGCTGATGAAGGTGCTGGAGTTTTCATGGTCATCAAGAACTATTCTGGGGACATCATGAATTTTGAAATTGCACAAGAACTTGCTGAAATGGAAGGTATTGATGTAGCAAGTGTTGTAGTCGATGATGATATTGCGGTTGAAAATAGTCTCTATACCCAAGGTCGTCGAGGTGTCGCAGGTACTATATTAGTCCATAAAATTTTGGGAGATGCGGCTCGTTCTGGTAAATCATTATCTGAAATGAAGGACTTGGCCGATAAACTTGTGTTAGAAATTAAAACAATTGGGCTGGCCCTGTCTGGAGCAACCGTTCCTGAAGTTGGGAAACCAGGTTTTGTTCTAGAAGATGATGAATTTGAATATGGAGTTGGTATCCACGGTGAACCGGGATATAAGAAAGAGAAAATGCAACCTTCCGCACAATTGGCTTCAGAATTGGTTGAAAAATTATCTGAAGGTTTTCAACTTAAAGCTGGAGAACGCTATGGCCTTCTCATCAATGGTTTAGGAAGCACTCCTCTTATGGAGCAATACGTATTTGCAAATGATGTAGCTAAATTACTCCATGAAAAAGGCGTTGACTTGGCATTTAAGAAAATTGGAAACTATATGACCTCAATCGATATGGCTGGTTTGTCATTAACATTGATTCGATTGGCAGATGATGAGTGGTTGGATGCTCTAAATGCACCTGTTACTACACCAGCTTGGTAAAACTCAAGGAGGAAATGTCGCATGAATGTTGAACAAGCTCTTGAATGGATGAAACTTTTTAATGAAAAGATTCAAGAACAGAAAGATTACCTTAGTGAGCTAGACACCCCTATAGGAGATGGAGACCACGGTGGAAATATGGCGCGTGGCATGGCTGCAGTTATGGAAAACTTAGAAGGAAAGACATTTGAGACCAGCAGTGATGTGTTTAAACTTGTCTCAATGCAATTACTGAGCAAGGTAGGCGGTGCTTCTGGTCCCTTGTATGGCTCTGCTTTTATGGGCATGGCCAAGGCTGATTCAAATTCGAAAATAGAGGAAATCTTACAAAGCGGTCTGGATATGATTGTCAAACGTGGGAAAGCAGAAGTTGGAGAAAAGACAATGGTTGATGTTTGGACTCCTGTTATTACTGCCTTGTCTGCTGGTCAATTGACTCAAGAGGTTATTGATAAGCTAGTGAATGCTACCAAAGATTTACTTGCAACTAAAGGAAGGGCATCTTATGTAGGAGAACGTTCTCTTGGACATATTGATCCTGGATCATTCTCATCAGGATTACTCTTTACTGCTCTTTTAGAAACTGGGGTGGTTTAATGGGAAGTATTGGTCTTGTTATCGTTTCACATTCTAAACACATTGCACAAGGTGTCGTTGAACTGATTAGTGAAGTAGCTAAAGATGTCCCGATTACTTATGTAGGAGGAACCGAAGATGGAGGAATTGGAACAAGTTTTGATCAAGTAGATAGGGTTGTTTCCGAAAATCCAGCAGATACTTTATTAGCCTTTTTTGACCTAGGTTCTGCTAAAATGAACTTAGAAATGGTGGCTGATTTCAGTGATAAAAGTATCGTCATCAATAGGGTTCCGATTGTAGAAGGTGCCTATACTGCAGCTGCTCTTCTTCAGGCTGGTGCAGAACTGTCAGTTATTCAAACACAATTGTCGGAGCTTGAAATCAATAAATAAGGAATCTTCCTATCATTCCTTTTTTAGGTGAGTTATTGATTATCTCAACTATTAAATTTTAAGTAAATAATTTGAAAATCAGAAAGGGATTGCTTTATGCAGTTCCTTTTTATTTTAACAGGAGTAAAGCTATAGTGTTTCTAAATTGTGAATTATTCAAAACGGATTGTGATGGGACTATTCTAGCTTTAGAATCCTTCAAAAATTAAAATTTAAGGCAATCAATGGCGTAGAATAGTGCGAAAACATCTAATTTATAGGAATTCTAGGTCTAGAATTGCATGGATATTTATGAAAATTAGAGTGTTCGATAGTTAGGATTGTTCTATTCTGAAAGATTTTGACAATCAAAAGTCTAGAAGAGTGATTTATAAGTATACTTGTAGCCTTTAGTTGTGATAATTGTATGTCAAATAGATGGAATAAATTGATATGGCTTTCTTACTTTATGCTATAATATTCATAACGCTTTTTCAGAAAGGAAAACTCTCAAATTGTCCTACAAATTTCTACTTTTCGACCTCGACCACACCTTGCTTGATTTTGATGCTGCTGAGGATGTGGCTTTAACGCAACTTCTAAAAGAAGAAGGGGTTGCAGATATTCGGGCCTATAAAGACTATTACGTTCCTATGAACAAGTCTCTATGGAAGGACTTGGAGCAAAAGAAAATTAGTAAACAAGAGCTGGTTAACACGCGCTTTTCTCGTTTATTTTCTCATTTTGGACTGGAGAAAGATGGTAGTTTTCTAGCCCAACGTTACCAATTTTACTTAGCCCAACAGGGACAAACGATTTCTGGCGCTCATGAACTTTTGGACAGCCTCATCGAGCGTGATTATGACTTGTATGCTGCGACAAATGGCATTACTGCCATTCAGACAGGGCGTTTGGCTCAATCTGATCTGGCACCTTATTTCAATCAAGTCTTTATCTCTGAACAGCTGCAAACACAAAAGCCGGATGCTCTTTTTTATGAAAAAATTGGTCAACAGATTGCAGGTTTTAGCAAAGAAAAGACGCTGATGATTGGAGACTCTCTAACCGCCGACATTCAAGGCGGCAATAATGCTGGGATTGACACGATTTGGTACAATCCTCATCAACTCGAAAATCCCACACAAGCCCAGCCAACCTACGAAGTCCATTCTTACCGAGACTTGCTGGATTGTTTAGATAAACTGTAAAAAGTGGTTTAGACAGCCACTTTTTGCTATAATAGAGGCAGTAAAAACGAAGGAGTCGGCTATGGAACACTCGTCTTGGCATGCTTTGATTAAGGAGCAATTACCTGAGGGTTATTTCGGGAAAATCAATCAGTTTATGAATCAGGTCTATGCTCAGGGGACTATTTATCCACCCAAGGAAAAGGTTTTTCAGGCTCTCTTGACAACACCGCTTGAAGAAGTTAAGGTGGTGATTCTAGGGCAAGACCCCTATCACGGGCCAGGTCAAGCGCAGGGCTTGAGTTTTTCTGTACCGGACTCTATCCCAGCTCCACCATCCTTGCAAAATATCTTGAAAGAATTGTCAGATGATATCGGGGTTAAGAAATCCCATGATTTGACAGCTTGGGCTGAGCAAGGAGTCTTACTTCTTAATGCTTGTTTGACAGTTCCGGCTGGACGGGCTAATGGTCATGCTGGGCAGATATGGGAGCCTTTTACGGATGCTGTGATTCAGGTGGTCAATCATCTAGATAGACAAGTCGTTTTTGTACTCTGGGGAGCTTATGCACGCAAGAAGAAGGCCTTAGTTACCAATCCTCATCACTTGATTATCGAATCAGCCCATCCCAGTCCTTTGTCAGTTTATAGAGGATTTTGGGGTTCCAAGCCTTTTTCCAAGGCCAATGCATTCTTAAAAGAAACAGGACAAGAGCCAATCGATTGGCTTAGATAAGGAGAAAATATGCCTCAGTTAGCGACGATTTGCTACATTGATAACGGGAAAGAACTGCTTATGCTCCACCGTAATAAGAAGCCAAATGATGTTCATGAAGGAAAATGGATTGGTGTGGGTGGTAAGCTAGAGCGAGGAGAGACACCTCAGGAATGCGCGGTGCGTGAAATCCTTGAGGAAACAGGGCTCAAAGCCAAGCCAGTTCTAAAAGGTGTCATCACTTTTCCTGAATTTACACCAGATTTAGACTGGTACACCTATGTTTTTAAGGTGACGGAGTTCGAGGGGGATTTGATTGACTGCAATGAGGGGACGCTGGAATGGGTTCCTTATGATGAGGTTTTGAGCAAGCCGACTTGGGAAGGTGACCATACCTTTGTTGAGTGGCTTTTAGAGGACAAACCCTTCTTTTCAGCTAAGTTTGTTTATGATGGGGATAAATTGTTGGATACCCAAGTTGATTTTTATGAATAAAGGAGAAAGCAGATGCTACTAATCAAAAATGGTCGTGTTATGGATCCCAAGTCTGGTTTGGATCAAGTGTGTGATGTCTTGGTTGAAGATGGAAAGATTATCAAAATTGCGCCTGAAATTAAAGAAGAAGGCGCAGAAATCCTGGATGCCACAGGTCTTGTAGTTGCTCCTGGCTTGGTTGATATCCATGTTCATTTCCGTGAACCTGGTCAAACCCACAAGGAAGATATTCATACAGGTGCCTTAGCAGCCGCTGCAGGTGGTTTTACAACTGTCGTCATGATGGCTAATACTAGTCCAACAATCTCGGATGTAGAGACCTTGCAAGAAGTTCTTCAGTCAGCTGCTAAAGAGAAGATTAATGTTAAGACGGTTGCGACCATTACTAAAAACTTTAATGGGCAAGATTTGACTGACTTTCAGGCACTCTTAGAAGCTGGAGCTGTTGGTTTTTCTGATGACGGTATTCCGCTTGAAAGCAGTAAAGTTGTAAAGGAAGCCATGGAGGAAGCCAAAAAGCTTAATACTTTTATTAGTCTCCATGAGGAAGATCCAGGTTTGAACGGTATTCTTGGCTTTAATGAAAATATCGCTAAAGATCATTTCCATATCTGTGGTGCAACTGGGGTGGCTGAGTACGCTATGATGGCGCGTGATGTTATGATTGCCTATGCAACTAAGGCCCATGTTCACATCCAGCATTTGTCTAAGGAAGAAAGTGTTAAAGTAGTTGAGTTTGCTCAAGGTTTGGGTGCGCAAGTCACAGCAGAAGTAGCACCACAGCATTTTTCTAAGACCGAAGCGCTCCTTTTGACACAAGGAAGCAATGCTAAGATGAATCCTCCACTTCGTTTGGAATCAGACCGTCGTGCCGTGATTGAAGGTCTCAAGTCAGGTATCATCACAGTTATCGCGACTGACCACGCGCCTCATCATGCAGATGAAAAAAAAGTCGAAGATATTACCAAAGCGCCATCTGGTATGACTGGCTTGGAAACCTCTCTTTCTCTCGGTTTAACTTATTTGGTGGAAGCTGGTGAGTTGAGCTTGATGGAATTACTTGAAAAAATGACATACAATCCAGCCAAGCTTTACAACTTTGAAGCAGGTTATTTGGCTGAGAATGGTCCAGCGGACATCACTATTTTTGATGCTAAGGCTGACCGCCTTGTGGACTCCCATTTTGCTTCAAAAGCAGCTAATTCACCATTTATCGGTGAAACCTTAAAAGGGCAGGTTAAATACACCATCTGTAAGGGACAAGTCGTCTATCAAGCTTGATAGGAGTTGGCATATGAATTATTTTCGAAAACGTAGGGAGAGACAAGCAAAATCTAATAGTGGAATTTACTGTCCCGCAGCTAATCGTTCTAAAATTCAATATGAAACTAAAGAAAAAGCTGACCATGCGGTTCAATATGATAATGGAGGTTTAGTTAGAAGCTATTATTGTCGAACATGTGCGTGTTGGCATACTACTTCAAAATCTAATAACCCTCCGCTAAGTTTGAAAAACTATGGTCTGAAACTCTTTGGTTTAGATAAATCAGAATAGAAAGAGAAGTATGTATAAGACAAAGTGTTTACGAGAGAAGTTAGTATTATTTTTAAAAATTTTCTTCCCAATCCTGATCTACCAATTTGCCAATTATTCTGCCTCTTTTGTTGACACTGCAATGACAGGTCAATACAATACTATGGACTTGGCTGGTGTGTCTATGGCAACCAGTATCTGGAATCCTTGCTTTACATTTCTAACAGGGATTGTGTCAGCCCTGGTGCCTATTATTGGTCACCATCTTGGTCGTGACAAAAAGGAAGAAGTTGCGTCTGATTTTTACCAGTTCATCTATTTGGCCCTGGTGCTATCTGTGGTCTTACTGGGACTGGTACTTTTCTTGGCACCTCCTGTCTTAAATCATATTGGACTAGAAGCACCAGTGGCGGCAGTAGCGGTTCGCTATCTTTGGTTTTTATCTATCGGAATTATCCCCTTATTGCTCTTTAGTGTCATTCGTTCCTTGCTGGATTCGCTAGGGTTGACCAAACTGTCTATGTATCTCATGCTTTTGTTACTTCCTCTCAATAGCGGATTTAACTATCTCTTGATTTACGGGGCCTTTGGTGTTCCAGAACTGGGAGGTGCTGGTGCTGGTTTAGGAACATCCTTGGCCTACTGGGTCTTGCTTGGGATTTCTGTTCTGGTTTTATTTAAACAGGAGAAGCTCAAAGCCCTACACCTTGAAAGACGAATTCCATTTAATATGGATAAAATCAAGGAAGGAGTTCGCTTAGGTCTGCCTATTGGGGGAACTGTCTTTGCGGAAGTGGCTATCTTTTCCGTGGTTGGCTTGATTATGGCTAAGTTTTCGTCCTTGATTATCGCTAGTCATCAGTCAGCTATGAACTTTTCAAGTCTTATGTACGCCTTTCCTATGAGTATCTCATCTGCTATGGCTATTGTCGTTTCCTATGAAGTGGGAGCCAAGCGATTTGATGATGCGAAAACCTATATTGGTCTAGGAAGATGGACAGCCCTCATTTTTGCGGCCTTCACCTTATCCTTCCTTTACATTTTTCGAGGAAATGTGGCCAGTCTTTATGGCAACGACCCAGAATTCATCGATTTGACAGCGCGCTTTTTGACTTATAGTCTTTTCTTCCAATTAGCAGATACCTTTGCGGCACCGCTTCAGGGAATTTTACGGGGGTATAAGGATACCGTTATTCCTTTTTACCTTGGTTTGGTTGGTTACTGGGGGGTGACACTCCCAGTAGCTATGGTATTCGACTCTCTAACAGATTTTGGAGCTTATTCTTACTGGATCGGCTTGATTATTAGTCTAATTGTGAGTGGGGTTCTCTACCGTTGGCGTTTAACTGTGATTATGAAGAGATTTGAATCTTTAGCAAAACAAACGATACAAAGTTTGTGAAAAAATATTCTTGATAAGGAAATCCCTTATTCCTATGGGGTTTTCTTTTTTAATTTGTGAAATTTTCTTTAGAAAAACTTTGACAGTATTTGCCAAAAACGGTAAAATAGTAAGGTAAGAAGAAAGTTAGAAAGGCAAGAAGATGTCAATTTTAGATAAAAATCTTTTGCTAGAGATGTTCCGTAAGATGGAAGAAATCCGTCGTATGGACTTAAAAATTGCGCAATTAGTAAAGAAAGGGAAAGTGCCAGGAATGACGCACTTTTCTGTTGGAGAAGAGGCAGCTAACGTGGGTGCTATGTTGGCTCTCAATCCAGATGATCTAATTACCTCAAACCACCGTGGTCACGGACAAGCTATTGCCAAAGGAATTGACCTAAACGGAATGATGGCTGAAATCCTCGGTAAATATACTGGAACCTGTAAAGGTAAAGGTGGTTCTATGCATATCGCTGACCTTGATGCTGGTAACCTTGGTGCCAATGGTATCGTAGGTGGTGGTATGGGAATCGCTGTTGGTGCAGCCCTCAGTCAGCAAATGCAAAATACCGGTAAAATCGTTGTCTGCTTCTTTGGAGATGGTGCGACCAATGAAGGTGTTTTCCACGAAGCAGTGAACATGGCTTCTATCTGGAAGCTGCCAGTCATTTTCTATTGCATTAACAACGGTTACGGTATCTCTGCGGATATCAAGAAAATGACTAATGTAGAACATATCCATCAACGTAGCGCCGCTTATGGAATTCCTGGAATGTTCATCGAAGATGGAAACAACGTCATCGATGTCTACGAAGAATTTGAGAAAGCTGTAGACCATGTTCGTGGTGGCAATGGGCCTGTCTTGATTGAAAGTGTAACTTATCGCTGGCTTGGCCATTCATCATCTGACCCTGGTAAATATCGTACCCGCGAAGAAGTGGAATTGTGGAAACAAAAAGACCCAATCGAAAACCTTCGCAAGTATCTCATTGAAAACACTATTGCAAGTGCCGAAGAATTGGAAGAAATCCAAACGCAAGTCAAGGAAGCAGTAGAAGCTTCTGTTAAATTTGCGGAAGAAAGTCCATTCCCACCGCTTGAATCAGCATTTGAAGATATTTACGCAGACTAAGGAGAAAGAGATAAAATGGAAACAAAAACAATGTCCTTCCGTGACACCATTATCCTTGCTATGTCTGAGGAAATGCGTCGCGATGAAAATGTGTTCTTGATGGGAGAAGACGTCGGTGTCTTCGGAGGAGACTTCGGAACTTCTGTTGGAATGCTTGAAGAATTTGGTCCAGAACGTGTCCGTGACTGTCCGATTTCTGAAGCTGCCATCTCAGGAGCAGCAGCAGGAGCAGCTATGACCGGACTTCGTCCAATCGTTGACATGACCTTCATGGATTTCTCAGTTATTGCCATGGACAATATTGTCAACCAAGCCGCTAAAACACGTTATATGTTTGGTGGTAAAGGTCAGGTTCCAATGACTGTTCGATGCGCTGCTGGTAATGGAGTGGGTTCTGCAGCCCAGCACTCGCAATCTCTAGAGTCTTGGTTTACTCACATTCCAGGACTTAAGGTTGTAGCGCCAGGTACACCTGCGGACATGAAAGGATTACTTAAGTCTTCTATCCGTGATAATAACCCTGTTATCATTCTTGAGTACAAGTCAGAATTTAACCAAAAAGGGGAAGTACCAGTTGATCCAGACTACACAATCCCACTAGGAGTTGGGGAAATCAAACGCGAAGGTACAGATGTAACAGTTGTTACTTATGGTAAAATGCTTCGTCGTGTGGTTCAAGCTGCTGAAGAATTGGCAGAAGAAGGCATCTCTGTAGAAGTCGTTGACCCACGTACATTGGTACCGCTTGATAAGGATATTATCATCAATTCTGTTAAGAAGACTGGTAAGGTTGTTCTGGTCAACGATGCTCACAAAACAAGCGGCTATATCGGCGAGATTTCAGCTATTATTTCAGAGTCAGAAGCATTTGACTATCTAGATGCACCAATCCGCCGTTGCGCAGGAGAAGATGTGCCAATGCCTTACGCGCAAAACCTAGAAAATGCAATGATTCCAACAGTTGAAAGCATTAAAGAAGCAATCCGTAAGACATATAATAAAGAATAGTACATAACATAAGTTATGTAAATAAAATAAAGCAGACGAGAAACTTTGTATCTTTTAGGTGCAGAGTTCTCTGCGCGCTTAATATCATAAATAGAATTGGAGAGGTCATGGCTGATGACAAGCTAAGAGCGACTCCTGCGGCTAGAAAGTTAGCGGATGATTTAGGGATCAACCTTTACGACGTTTCTGGCTCAGGTGCAAACGGTCGTGTCCACAAAGAAGACGTGGAAACTTTTAAAGACACTAATGTGGTTCGCATTTCGCCACTTGCAAAACGAATTGCCCTCGAACATAACATTGCTTGGCAGGAGATCCAAGGAACAGGTCATCGTGGTAAGATCATGAAGAAGGACGTTTTAGCCTTGCTTCCTGAAAATATCGAAAACGACACTATCAAGTCTCCTGCTCAGATTGAAAAAGTGGAAGAAGTTCCTGATAATATCACTCCTTATGGTGAAATTAAGCGTATTCCAATGACACCAATGCGTAAGGTTATCGCCCAACGTATGGTTGAATCATACCTAACTGCGCCAACCTTCACTCTCAACTATGAAGTTGATATGACTGAAATGTTGGCTCTTCGTAAGAAGGTTCTTGAGCCAATTATGGAAGCAACTGGGAAGAAGACTACTGTAACAGACCTTCTTTCACTTGCTGTTGTGAAAACCTTGATGAAACACCCTTACATCAATGCTTCATTGACAGAAGATGGCAAGACTATTATCACTCATAATTACGTCAACCTTGCCATGGCAGTTGGGATGGATAATGGATTGATGACACCTGTTGTTTACAATGCTGAAAAAATGAGCTTGTCAGAGTTGGTTGTAGCCTTCAAAGACGTCATTGGCCGTACCTTGGATGGTAAATTGGCTCCAAGCGAACTGCAAAATTCAACCTTCACAATCAGTAACTTGGGAATGTTTGGCGTTGAGTCCTTTGGTCCGATCATCAACCAACCAAACTCTGCTATTCTTGGTGTGAGCTCGACAATTGAGAAGCCAGTTGTCGTCAATGGTGAAATTGTGATTCGCCCTATCATGAGCCTAGGATTAACCATTGACCACCGTGTCGTAGATGGTATGGCTGGTGCTAAGTTTATGAAAGACTTGAAAGAATTGATTGAAAATCCAATCTCAATGTTGATTTAAGTACAAGAGTATTCATTTTTAAGATATAGATAAAGGAAGGAAGACATGGCCTTAGAAGTAATTATGCCAAAAGCCGGCGTGGATATGACAGAAGGACAAATCGTCCAATGGAATAAAAAAGTCGGAGAATTTGTAAAAGAAGGAGAAATCCTTTTGGAAATCATGACTGATAAAGTCAGTATGGAATTGGAAGCCGAAGAAGATGGGTACTTGATTGCTATCCTTAAAGGGGACGGTGAAACAGTTCCTGTAACGGAAGTTATCGGTTACCTCGGAGAAGAAGGGGAAAATATCCCAACAGCTGGATCCGCAGCACCAGAAGCTAGCCCAGTACCTGCAGCAAGTGCCTCAAACGATGATGGTAAGAGCGATGATGCTTTTGATATCGTTGTGATTGGTGGAGGTCCTGCTGGTTATGTTGCAGCCATTAAAGCTGCCCAACTCGGTGGTAAGGTTGCCCTTGTTGAGAAATCTGAACTTGGTGGAACCTGCTTGAACCGTGGATGTATCCCAACTAAGACCTATCTTCACAACGCTGAAATTATCGAAAACATCGGTCATGCCGCAAACCGTGGTATCGTAATCGAAAATCCAAACTTCACTGTAAATATGGACAAACTCCTTGAAACCAAGTCTAAGGTTGTCAATACTTTGGTTGGAGGAGTTGCAGGTCTTCTTCGTAGCTATGGAGTTTCTGTTCATAAGGGAATTGGTACCATCACTAAAGACAAGAACGTCTTGGTAAATGGTTCTGAGTTACTTGAAACCAAGAAAATCATCCTTGCTGGTGGTTCAAAAGTCAGCAAGATTAACATCCCTGGTATGGAATCTCCACTTGTGATGACTAGTGACGACATTCTTGAAATGAACGAAGTTCCAGAGAGTCTTGTTATCATCGGTGGTGGTGTTGTCGGTATCGAACTTGGTCAGGCCTTCATGACATTTGGTTCAAAAGTGACTGTTATCGAAATGATGGACCGTATAGTTCCAGCTATGGATGCGGAAGTTTCTAAGAACCTTCGCTTGATCCTTGAACGTAAAGGAATGACCATCTTGACTGGTACTAAACTGCAAGAAATCATCGAGGAAAATGGTCAACTTCGTATCAAGGTTGAAGGAAAAGACGATATCATCGCAAATAAAGCTCTTCTTTCAATCGGTCGTGTGCCAGACCTTGAAGGTATTGGCGATGTTGAGTTTGAATTGGATCGTGGTCGCATCAAGGTCAACGAATACATGGAAACTTCTATTCCAGGTATCTACGCACCAGGTGATATTAATGGTACTAAGATGTTGGCTCACGCAGCTTTCCGTATGGGTGAAGTTGCCGCTGAAAATGCCCTTAAAGGAAATCATGCTGTTGCCAAATTGAATTTGACTCCTGCAGCTATCTACACTCTTCCTGAAGTAGCAGCAGTAGGTTTGACAGAAGAACAAGCCCGTGAGAAATATGATGTTGCCATCGGTAAGTTCAACTTTGCTGCTAACGGTCGTGCCATTGCCTCAGATGCAGCTCAAGGTTTCGTTAAAGTCATCGCAGATAAGAAATACGGGGAAATCCTTGGTGTTCATATCATCGGTCCTGCAGCTGCAGAATTGATCAATGAGGCATCTAGCATTATCGAAATGGAAATCACTGTTGAAGAAATGCTGAAGACTATCCACGGACACCCAACCTACTCTGAAGTGATGTACGAAGCATTTGCGGATGTTTTAGGAATGGCTATCCATTCACCTAAGAAAAAATAAAACGAAGATAGAATAGACTGGAAAATATCTTTCCAGTCTCTATCGTATAAAGGGATATCATGAAATACATTATCAATCATTCAAACGACACTGCCTTTAATATTGCCTTGGAAGAATACGCCTTTAAACACCTTTTGGATGAGGATCAAATCTTCCTACTTTGGATTAACAAACCATCTATCATTGTTGGTCGTCACCAGAATACCATCGAAGAAATCAACCGTGATTATGTTCGAGAAAATGGTATTGAGGTGGTCCGCCGTATCAGTGGTGGTGGAGCTGTTTACCACGATTTAAACAATCTCAACTACACGATTATCTCAAAAGAAGATGAAAACAAGGCTTTTGACTTTAAGAGCTTCTCAACTCCAGTTATCAATACTTTGGCTCAACTTGGGGTTAAAGCTGAGTTCACAGGTCGTAATGACTTAGAAATTGACGGCAAGAAATTCTGTGGCAATGCCCAAGCCTATATCAACGGTCGTATCATGCACCACGGTTGCTTGCTCTTTGACGTTGATTTGTCAGTCCTTGCTAACGCCCTCAAGGTTTCAAAAGATAAATTTGAATCAAAAGGTGTGAAATCCGTCCGTGCTCGTGTAACCAATATTGTCAATGAACTACCAGAAAAAATCACAGTCGAAGAATTCCGTGACTTACTCTTGGAATACATGAAAAAAGAGTATCCAGAGATGACAGAATACGTTTTTTCTGAGGAAGAATTAGCTGAAATCAATCACATCAAGGATACTAAGTTTGGTACTTGGGACTGGAACTATGGTAAATCACCTGAATTTAACGTCCGTCGTGGGACAAAATTCACCAGTGGTAAGGTTGAAGTCTTTGCTAACGTTACTGAATCAAAAATCCAAGACATCAAGATTTATGGTGACTTCTTTGGTATTGAAGACGTTGCTGCAGTAGAAGATGTCCTTCGTGGGGTAAAATATGAACGCGAAGATGTCCTCAAAGCGCTAGAAACCATTGATATCACACGCTACTTTGCTGGTATTAGCCGTGAAGAAATCGCTGAAGCGGTAGTTGGATAAATCAAAAAGAAGTTGGTTGTAGGACCAGCTTCTTTTTTTGATATGTATTTACATAATTTAAAATACGTAAAATCATAAACTATCTAGAGCATTTTTTTGTTCATCGTTGACGATATGGGTATAGAGGTCAGTGACTTGTGTGCTGGCATGTCCTAGCTGATGGCTGACCAAAACTTGCGATTTAGTCGCATCATAAAGCCTAGTTGCTAGAGTATGTCGTAGTTTATGGGGTGTTACACGAACTTTGAAGTCTTCAGAGTATTTAGCAACCATCTTTTCCACACTGGAAGCATCGATACGATTAGGAACACCTCTATAGAGTGTCAAAAAAAGGGCTGTATCTGTTTTTTCTGTCTTATAGCGTTGATTACGAATGGCTAGATAATTCTCTAGATATGGTTTTGCAAAGGCAGCAACATTGACCGAGTCACGTTTACCCCCTTTTCGAGTGACATCAATAACCATCATTTTGAGATTGAGATCTCTTAGATCCAGATTAACAGCTTCAGATAAGCGGACACCAGACGCCAATAGAAGGGCAATAATGGCCAAATCACGTTCTTTATTTTTGTTGAATGATGAGAGAGCGCGATTTGAAAGTTGTTGTGGATACTCTTGGTCAATATAAGTTAGGAAACCTTCTGTTTCATCACCTAAAAAGAGTTTTTGCTTGATGTTTTCAGCTCTGGCAGCAAGCGTTTCTTTCTTTTTTTTGGTTGAAACTTTTTTCATTACATTACGATAAAAATAAGGTTCCCCCTGATCGTTTTCAACCTCCTCGGTTAGATACTTATAAAGACTGGAAAGAGCTGACAAGGTTCGATTGATAGTTGTCTGTGAAACTCCTTGTTTGGTTGTATTAGCATTCAGCAAAGGACGTTCACGTAAATAAAGGATAAAAGATTCCATGTCTTTCTTAGACATATTTTCCAAGACAGATAAAGGAATATCAGACATTTTATCAGCATTTGAAATGTCAGACTCTAAAACCCAGCTGAAAAATCGATCGTATTCCTTGAGATATTCGTACAAGGTTGTAAAACTGTAAGGTACAGCTAGCTTAGATTGATAGTATTCCAGAACATACCAGGGCATGATTTGTTTTAGTTTGTCTATTCGTTCCAGTAAAATCTCACGTTTCATGTATTTTCTCCATAAATAAGTCTACTAGTAGTATAGCATAGACTTATTTATTTTTCAAGAAAATTATAGTTTTTCGGAAAGATGTTATAGAGTTTTTTTAAAAAAGACTTAGACCTGTGTAAAACAGATCTAAATCTTTGGAGTTATTATTGTGAATCATTATCTAGTGCTTTTTCTAGTTTCCAAATACTAAACCAGAATGAAATAGTCAACAGAATAAGATAAACAATAAAGAACTCACCCACTAAACTTCTGTTAATACTACACAACTGAAGAGCTATATAAGGAGCTATGAGATACAAAATACATTGTATAATTGCTATTGTTTTCTTTTTCATGATTTTAATCTTACTGTAAAGATTTGATACAGTAAACTCCTTTCTAGCTTTATGCTTTATTATTTCTAACTTGATTATAGTCTTATTTTTACCAAAGTTCAATTATTTGTATGTGAAATATCTTATCAGTAAAAATAACCGATCTCATTGCTGAGAATCGGTTTTCTAATGTATTTAGTTTTGAAACATAATATAAATTATGTAAATAAGGCTTACAGCAACAAATCTTTGATTTTCCCAATTTCACTTTTTGGAATAACTAAATGAATCATATCTCCTAAATACATTCTAGTTGAACCATTAACGGTTTGGCTCTTACCGTTATGAACTTGGGTTGTGATGAGGACGTTGTGTGGTAAATTGAGTTCATGTACTTGTTTCCCAGCAATTTTGTCTGATACAGGAATTTCAATGAGGGTAACTTCTCCTTCATCTGATGCTTCTTCAGGCAGCATTTTTTCCAACATAGCCTCATAGACTGGTGCACCCTTGAGTAGATCCATGATGATGTAGGCAACTAAAGTGACTAATCCCAGTGGCATGAGATTGCGAATATCTCCTACCATCTCAGTTACGAGAATCATAGCAGTTAAGGGAGCCTTGGATATTGCCCCAAAATAGCCACTCATTCCTAGAATGACAAATATAGGGAATTGCTCTTGACTGACAAGTCCAATATTCACACAAATGACACCAACTAGGGCACCAAGCAAGGAACCAAGCGTCAAAATGGGTAGGAAAATTCCTCCTGGAAGGCCACTTCCATAACTAATCATACTCCAAACAAAGCGAATCAAAAAGTAAACTAATAGAACTTGGAAACTAAAATCTTGCTCAGTTAAGGAAAGAACCAGCTGATTTCCACCACCAAGAATTTGTGGCAAGAAAATCCCGACTGGTATGATGAGAATGAAGGCCAGGATTGGATAATAAGCTCTATCCAAATGGATTTTTTGACCAATCCAGTCATAAACTCTGCCGACGTTTAATACAGCCTTCTCATAGAGAAAACCGGAAAGTCCAAGAAAAATTCCCATAAGGAGGTAAATCCAATACTGATCCAGGGTCATGAGAGGGATGTTATCTGGCATATCCAGTACTGGAGTTAGACCAAATATGAGTAGGGAAACAAAGTTTGCTACGAGACTAGCTGCGAGAGTAGATACCCAGAAAAATCGTGAAAAGTGATGATAGACTTCTTCTACTACAAAGAGAAGTCCAGCAATCGGAGCATTAAAGGCAGCGGCTAAACCTGCTGCAGCTCCACTAGCAATCAAGGAGCGTTCCTCTACTGGACTGGATTTGAGCCATTTGGCAATTCCTTTACCACCGACTGCTCCAAGTTGAATACTGGGTCCTTCACGCCCCAGCATGAGTCCACTTGCAATAGCGAGAATTCCTAAAACATATTTTTTCCAAAGAACGCCCCACCAGTTGAGAGTCATCAATCCCTTTAATTCGGCTTCGACTTGAGGGATTCCAGAACCCTTTATGTCTTTTTCTGATCGAGTTAATTTCGCACTGAGCCAACAAACTATTAAATAAAATAGACCAATGATAAAAAGATTGCGCACTAAGTGCGCTTGATCTTGATAAAATCCTTGTATCAGGTGGAAGCCTTTTTCGATTAAGAAACGAAAGGATCCAACGATAATTCCAACAACGAGACCGACGATGATTCCTCGTCCAACTTGGGATAATATGGTGCTTGAGGCAAAGGCGAATTCTTTCTTGGAACTGAGTGTTTCTGACTGTTCCTCCATAATCATTCCTTCTAACTTAACTTTCTTTTTCTCCTGAAACCAGCGATTTAACGGGTTCGAAGCTGATCCGGTGAATTGGGGTAACTCCTAGTTTTTCCAGTCCTTCTAGGTGTTTAGCAGTTCCATATCCTGCATTAGCAGTAAAATCATAGCCAGGGAACTGCTGGTCGTATTCCTTCATCAATTCATCACGTGTCACCTTGGCTACTATGGAAGCTGCGGCGATAGAGAGAGAGTTTGCATCTCCTTTAATGATGGAGGTTTGTGAAATCGGCAACTCCAGTTTCATGGCATCTATCAAGAGATGCTCAGGTTGAGGAGTGAGCTTGGAAATTGCTTCCTGCATGGCTAATTTGGTCGCTTCATAGATATTGACTTGGTCGATGACCTGATTATCCATGATACCAATACCAATTGACAAGGCTTGTTCCTGAACGGCTTGGAAAATCTCCAGATGTTTCTTTTTAGGAATTTTCTTGCTGTCGTTGAGACCTCTAATCTTACAATTTTTAGGTAAGATAACGGCTGCAGCAACTACTGGCCCAGCCAGAGGACCTCGGCCGACCTCATCAACACCAGCAATTAAGGTCAATCCTTGATTGTAAAGTTCTTTTTCATAGGAAAGCATGGATTCCAAACGAAGATTCTCATCCAATTCAGCTTGAATGGCTTTTTTACGCTTGCTGATTTCCTTTTGAACTCCAGAGCGATTATCCTTTTCAAGATCTAAAAAAATAGGGCTTTCTAACTCCTTGACTGTAGCAAGAAGTTCTTTGATTTCTTTAATCGTCGCCATCGAGATCTTCCAATGTATCTAAGGTATAGTTACCGAGTTTGCCATCACGGACTTCCTTCACGAAGAGACTGTAAAAGCGGTCATAGTCGTCTCTGAAACCGAGGGCGCGGGTCATGTCCATAATAATAACAGGCGCTTCTTCTTCAATTTTCATTTGTTTGAAGCGTTCAGCCAGCTTTTCTGGATAATGTTCTTTGAAATAATTGAGACCAAAAATAGTTACCTCATCCATAGGAAGCAACTGGTCTTTAATAGCTCCAGTCAAGGCCAACTTAAGCGCAACAGTTTCATCTTCAAACTTAGGCCAAAGAATCCCCGGTGTGTCTAGGATTTCAAGGTCCTTATTAGTTTTGAGCCACTGTTGTCCCTTTGTAACCCCTGGTTTGTTGCCGACAACGGCAATTTTCTTACCAGCTAAACGGTTCATAAGAGTGGATTTACCAGCGTTTGGAATCCCAATAATCATGGTACGCAAGGTTTCAATCTTGATACCGCGTTCCTTCTGGCGTGTAATCTTATCCGCCATCAGTTTTTTTGCCGCATCTGTTACAACTTTTACAGTCACTTGCTCTTTAGAGTTGATAGCAAGAGTCTGGATTCCTTGTGATTCAAAATACTGATGCCATTCCTTGGTCATTGCTGGATCGGCCAAGTCCGCCTTGTTTAAAATCAAAAGTTTTGGTTTATCACCAACAATCTTGGTCAACATAGGATTTTGACTAGATAGAGGTAAACGAGCATCCACCAAAATCGTCACAAAATCAACAAATTTTAAATTCTCCTGCACCTGTCGACGAGCCTTAGACATGTGACCAGGAAACCATTGAATAGTAGTCATTGAGTTTTTTTCCTTTCGTAGCAAGGGTTTAGAGCCCCTATTTTATTTTACTATCGTTTGAACATAGAGAGTTCTCAAATGAATGATGTTCAAATAGTTTTTTGTTTTATAACATAGAAATCTACTTTATATTATATCATGCCTTCTTTATTTTGTCCGCTTTTGTTTCCAGATTATGCTAATGCAAAATTAAATTAAAATCTATTATTTTATGGAAGTCTTGCTCAAAACATAGTTTAATTCAAGTATATCCTTTGAAATTCAATATCTCTTATAGCTATTATTTCATACTAGGGAGAATATAATATATGTTAGCTAAGAGTGGGATTTTATGAGTTTTTGGGATTTTTTAGGTATAAAATGCTAACTATTCCAAAACCACACAATGTTGCTTTCAGCTTAATTGAGTATAAAACTGAAATCACTGTGTGGTTTTTTGTCTCGCACCTAACGGAGCGAGTCGGGCTAATAGTCACATAAGAAAAAACATAGAGTCTGAAACATTTTTGATTCAAACTCTATGTTTATATTCAACTCTTATCTCTCTGTTTTTACTTAAACAATTGATTAAAGAAACCGTCTGTGTTTTTAAGAAGAGCTTTAAAGACTTTTTCTTTGAGTGCAACAGTGTGTGAGAAATCACCTGATTTCTTTAAATCTTCCTCAACCGCTTTAACAAAGATATCCTTCAATTGTGTATAGTTGGTAATTTGTTTACCGTCAATTTCAATAGCAGTAAATCCTTGCTCTGCTTTAGCTTTAACGTCGTGATACCAATGTTTCTTCCAGTCTTCTAGGTTTGAGAATTGGTTGTCTGAAATCTTTTTAATAATGAAATCATCACCCAATCTACCCTGATTTTGTTTATCAGCTTCACCTTGGTATTTACTAGATACATATCCGATAAATCCATTTGCATAGCCAAAGTAACCCCACATACGGAATGCATTATGCTTGAATGATAATGAACCTGGAGCACCTTTGCTTGTATTACCACCATAAATACCAGCCATCATTTGAACATTAACATATGCCGAATTAGGCGTGAAGTCCTCTGGTCGGAACACCCTATTGCCAGGATTATTATGTCTAGTCATAAAGTTATTATCAACCAAATCATCAATACTTGCCAATGACTTAATTTTCTCTCCATCATTTAGGTCACGAACTTTATCCCATTGGTGTGGAGCGGTTAATTTATTTAAACCATCAACATGTCTATCGACTCTGTCAATCTTCTTGAACCACTTACTATTGTCTCCTTTAATTTTAGGAAGTACAGCATCAGCTTCTACATGATCAAGCAACATCATAGCTTCATTGTAGTTTCTCATGTAGCGGTCAATGTCATCACGTGTCTTTAATTTGTCAGGATCTGGGTTGTACCATTGGTTACCATCATTTTCACGATGATAAGCCATATTCAAACCTAAAGCTCCATATTCACCATTGGTTGTCGATTTATCTGGTGTTTGCAACATACCTTGAGCATAAGCTTCAACGTCTGTACCCTGACGATGTCTATGACCACCGAAGTAAAGCATCCTATCGTTAACGTGTGTTGTTTCGTGAGTGAAGGCTGAAATACCAAATGGACTAATCATATCCGTCACCATAAACAAGACCTTGTCATCGTTATTTGGATTAGGGAATATTGATGCCATAGCGCCCATACGTCCGTCTCTATCATGGTGTCGCCATGTTGGACCATATAATTCACGAATTGGGGCTACAGGGTTACCCTTATTGTCAAATCCTCGACGACCTACAGGAGAACCATTGTATGTCTGATTATCCCAAACAGGTGTTGGAACCATATTTTGACTCTTGAGCAATCTATCTCGTACACTTGGTAATGCTAAACGTGACCAGAAATCAAGGTAAGTTTGTTGTGCCTGTGCAACCTTATCAATTTCTTTTTTGAATTCATTTCTAGCTTCTTCTGTATGTTTACCGTATTTCTCAAATGAACTATAAGCCATCGTATTGTATGTTGAAATTAAGAACATATGTGCATCTTTCAGTGTTAGAAGTGGTAAAATCATACGTCCATGAACACCGTTATCTAAACCATCGAATACACGATGCCGTTTATCTTTCAACTCTGTATTTGTTGTCTTAGGTTCTGAAACATAAACATTTTTAGCAGAATGGATAAACCAATCGTTAATGTCTTTATCCTCAGTGAATAAACGCATGTTGTATTCTAGGAAGTTACGAAGACTACCTTTACCAGTATTACCTGCAATGATTTCACGATAAGCATCTTGAGTTCGATCACCCTTCAAGTTCTTTTCACTCGAACCAATGTTGATGAGTCTGTCAATAACACTTGGTGACTTACCATAAAAGTCAGGTTTGAACATCATGATGTTTTTGATACTCATACTGTTGTCAGTATACTTAATGTTATAGTAACGGTTCAAGTAAGATAGAGCCATCATAATTTTCGCTTTATTATCGTCAATTTTCTTCACAAGTGCTTTCATCGCAGCTTCGTCACTATTCAATTGATGATCTTCATTTTCGACTAAAGCTTTCACAAATTTATCAAGATTGTCTTTGACGTCAGTAAAGCTTTCTTCTAGATACAAATCAGCTGGATTTCCAATAATTTTACGAACATCTTGCGAATCGTATGTGACTGAAGATAACTTCTCTTTCACATCTGCAATCAGTTTCACACGATCTTTCTCAACCATGTTTGGTGTATAAACAACGTTTTGTCCAGCGATGTCATATTCACGAACTTGTTTCACTTTAGAATCAGCATTCTTAGTAACATCCATTTCTTCCTTAGTACCATCAGCATAGTGAACCATAATCTTATCAATATCTGATAAGTCAGTTACAAATTGTCCGTCTTTCATACCAGTAACAGAAAGAACTTCTTTCTTAACTAAGTTTGATTCTTCAACCAACTTGTTACCTTGATTAACAATCCACTCTTTGTTATAGAACGGTTGAAGTTTTTCGATATTACGATAAGCCAGATCTCGATCTACTTTATAGTCTTGAGTTGTCTTGTACTCATCTTCTTTTCTTGTTATACGATTTAAGCGATTTACCAAAGGTTCGTTGATATCAAAATCTTGCGCTGTAATACCTAACATCGTAATTTTGGCATCTGCTTCTGACTGTGAAATTGGTTTGATACGATTATGTTCTTTAGCACGAGCATAAGATATCGTACCTTCACTCACACCATTAACTATATAATTTCCTATTACATTATTTGCTACCCAATATGGGTCATCATTCATATCGCTAGAACCATAGAAAATTTCACCCTTCTTAACTTTCATCATAGATACGACTTCCCTAATATAACCATGATGACTCAAACGCCCAACAGCACCGCCGACTTCAACAGGAGTTTCTACCTGAATGGTACCCTTCACAACCCCTTTCTTGACCGCACCTTCAACACCAACTTTATTGTTATCCCCACCATTTTGTGTCGAATAAGCAATACCCGCAGCCTTGGCTTTCTTGCCAATAAGATTTGCGTTAACGTACGCGCGTTCGACTAGTCCTTTCCAGTTTTCTCCAACGATACCGGTCAAGTATTGTCCACCATCTCCGATAGCGGTTACGTTACCGATAAAGGCCACATTTCTGAGTATACCTTGGTTATCAATCTTATCAATAAATCCAGATACCCAGTTTCTACCTAATACGTTACCAGTCACTTTGACATCTTCAATTTTAGCGCCGCCTTTAATAGTGTCGGCAATCGGAGCAATTCGGTCTGCCCATGGCATATCGATGTTTACATTCCCAAGATTTACTTTGGTTACTGTACCACCGATAACATTGCCAAATAACGGACGTGACAAGTTATGAATGGTATAATGATTATCACCATCACTCAAGAGCTTACCTTTGAAATCTTTCGTAACATATGATTTACCAAATGCTGATACATTTGTGGCATTAAGGTCAGCACCCAATTTAAACTCGCCATTTGGATGTTCTTGCATATCTCTCACAAGTTCATTGAAATTGTAATATACATTATTAACTTTTGGAACTGGTTTTTCCATATAATGCACATACTTATTACGAACCTTCGTTGGGTCTGTATGTTGAATCAAATCTTGCGCTTCAGCAGTGATTTTATAAAGTTTTTTACCTTCTTCTGTCACCTCTTCAATAGAGTCAACAGCTAAACGAGTTACCTTATTATCGCGACTAGTGATTTTCAAGTACATTTTTTTAACATCTTCATCAGATGGTTTTTCAGTCATGAAATCACTAGGTGTTTCAGTACCATCGTCATTTACCTTCACTAAATTAGTAGATGCTATATTTTTAATTTCAACTTTTTTCAACTCTAAACGTAAAGGTTTTTCGTCCAATTTAGAAGTTTCATCACCTTCACCTCGATTATAAATCATTGTTGTTGAAATCTTATAATCTTTGAATAAATCCAAACCTTGAACAGCATCTGTCAATTTTTCTTTAGATAAGTCAACTCGCTTAACAACAGTATTTCCATCCTTAATCTCAGCTATAATGCTCTTGATTTCAGCATTACCTGTATTTTCAAGAGTGTAATCCAATTTAGCTGAACGATCCATCGCATCTTCTGTAATCTTATCCAAAGTCAAAGTGGGTGCAACTTTTGTAGTATATTCAGGTAACTCAGCTTGTACTTCAGGTTCCCCTTTTTCAGTCACAACAGCTTCTGGTAATGCTGGCTGAACTTCAGGTTCCCCTTTTTCAGTTACAACAGCTTCTGGTAATGCTGGTTGTACTTCAGGTTCTCCTTTTTCAGTTACAACAGCTTCTGGTAATGCTGGTTGAACTTCAGGTTCTCCTTTTTCAGGTTGAATTTCAGGTTCCCCTTTTTCAGTCACAACAGCTTCTGGTAATGCTGGCTGAA
>NZ_JAPVZJ010000020.1:0-34011 GCF_041432295.1 Streptococcus sp. 27098_8_109 | reverse complement strand
AAAACGATGGTTTCGAAAGAAGCTGTCGTTTTTTAATAGAATGGTAGCGAAGTTGGAAGAAAAGTGCTTACATTTTTTAATTGCTTTATTAAATTTATGTTATAATGAATATAAGAAACTACGTTCGAAAATTTACCCAATGTTGATTGAAGTATGCACATGCTAGGGTAATGTTATAGGAGGGATGTCGTCTACTGGAAAAGTAAGATAAAACGCAACTAATGATAAGTTCTTCTTTTATGTGAAGAGTTCTTATCTGCCTATTTACTAATTTTTATGGAGGTAACATCATGGGCGCTATTATGGAGTTTGCAACAGAAAAACAGATTGAATCATTTCTCTCAACTTGCCACATTGAAGGGCAAAAGAATTTTCTGATGGCTTTTAAGAAAAAGACATGGTTGAAATCCTTTATTGATTTCTTCATTATAGGAGGGACTTACTATGTTCAGTCGAGTGTGAAGCCTAAGATTCTGGCATTCACACCTAAGGGAATCTACTTGATGGACATCAGTGATGTAACAGAAAATCATTCTAATCAAGTCGTAGAGATGCCTTGGAATCAAGTCAAAGATTTTACTTATAAGCCAGTCTTGAATACAGTTAGGCTGAATTGGAACTATCAAAATGAAGTCTATATTTTTTCCGTGGATGTCGGTCGGATTAGTCAGCATGTAGGTCAGTATCAATTTAACAAAGACCATTATGACTATTTAGCCCAACACGATTTCTTTCGTTCACAGTAAACCCTAGCAATCATTTTCACAAAAGAATCTGGAAGCTTTTCTGGATTCTTTTTAGCTTTACTAGCTAATACTCAATGAAAATAAAAGAGCAAACTAGGAAGCTAGCCGCAAGCTGTACTTGAGTACGGTAAGGCGACGCTGACGTGGTTTGAATTTGATTTTCGAAGAGTATAAGTCTATAGTTTGAAACTATAACTAGCTCTTGAAAAGAAGAAAATGAGTTGATGAAAATAAGTGGTACAATAGTTACTATAGATTTGGAGGTATTGTATGAGCAAGGAATTACACATCAACACAATTTTGGCCCAGGCCGGTATTAAGTCAGATAAAGCGACAGGTGCTTTGGTGACACCGCTTCATTTTTCAACGACCTATCAGCATCCAGAGTTTGGTAAATCTACTGGATTTGACTATACGCGCACCAAAAATCCAACTCGCAGTAAGGCAGAAGAAGTCTTGGCAGCTATTGAGTCCGCAGACTATGCCCTAGCTACTAGCTCAGGGATGTCAGCTATTGTACTGGCCTTTAGTGTCTTTCCAGTAGGTAGTAAGGTCTTGGCTGTCCGTGACCTTTATGGTGGTTCTTTCCGCTGGTTCAACCAAGTGGAGCAAGAAGGCCGTTTCCATTTTACCTATGCCAATACAGAAGAAGAGTTGACTGCCGAGTTGGAGAAGGACGTGGATGTTCTCTATATTGAAACTCCAACCAACCCTTTGATGTTGGAATTTGATATCGAAAAACTAGCAAAATTGGCTCATGCTAAGGGTGCCAAAGTAGTTGTGGATAATACCTTCTACAGCCCTATCTACCAACGTCCGATTGAAGAGGGAGCAGATATCGTTCTTCATTCAGCAACCAAGTATCTGGCAGGCCACAATGATGTCTTGGCTGGAGTTGTTGTGACCAATAGTGTAGAATTATACGAAAAGCTTTTCTACAATCTCAATACGACAGGGGCAGTCTTGTCTCCATTTGACAGTTATCAATTGATTCGTGGTCTCAAGACCTTGTCTCTTCGTATGGAGCGCTCAACAGCTAACGCCCAAGAAGTGGTTGCCTTTTTGAAGGATTCCCCAGCAGTTAAGGAAGTTCTCTACACTGGTCGTGGAGGCATGATTTCCTTTAAAGTAGCCGATGAAACACGCATTCCTCACATTTTGAACAGTCTTAAGGTCTTCTCTTTTGCGGAAAGTTTGGGTGGGGTGGAAAGTCTCATTACTTATCCAACGACTCAAACTCATGCCGATATTCCAGCAGAAGTGCGCCATTCTTATGGTTTGACAGACGACCTCTTGCGCTTGTCAATTGGGATTGAAGATGCTAGAGATTTGATTGCAGATTTGCGCCAAGCCTTGGAAGGATAAGACAAAGATGGGAAAATATGATTTTACAAGCCTGCCCAATCGTTTAGGGCACCATACCTATAAATGGAAAGAAGCAGAAACGGATAGTGAAGTCCTACCAGCTTGGATAGCGGATATGGACTTTGTAGTCTTGCCTGAAATCCGCCAAGCCGTGCAGACTTACGCTGATCAACTGGTTTATGGCTATACCTATGCCAGTGAAGAGTTAATTAAGGAAGTTCAAAAGTGGGAAGCCACACAACACGGTTACCACTTTGACAAAGAGGCTCTTGTCTTTATCGAGGGTGTGGTACCTGCTATCTCCACAGCTATTCAAGCCTTTACAAAAGAAGGCGAAGCCGTTTTGATTAACACACCGGTCTATCCACCTTTTGCTCGCAGTGTCAAGTTAAATAACCGCAGATTGATTACTAATTCTTTGGTGGAAAAGGATGGTCTGTTTGAGATTGACTTTGACAAACTTGAAAAGGATCTGGTAGAAGAGAATGTCAAACTCTATATCCTCTGCAACCCTCACAATCCTGGTGGACGTGTGTGGGAAAAGGAAGTGTTGGAGAAGATTGGCCAACTCTGCCAAAAACACGGTGTTTTCTTGGTTTCAGATGAGATTCACCAAGATTTGGCCCTCTTTGATCACAAGCATCATTCCTTCAATACCATCAATCCTGACTTTAAAGAATTTGCTATCGTCTTGACCAGTGCCACTAAAACATTTAATATTGCTGGGACAAAAAATTCATATGCAGTTATTGAAAATCCTAAGTTGAGACTGGCTTACCAGAAACGCCAGTTGGCCAATAACCAGCATGAAATTTCAGGCTTGGGTTATTTGGCGACAGAAGCTGCCTATCGATACGGTAAAGATTGGTTAGAGGAACTCAAGCAAGTCTTTGAAGACCATATTAATTATGTGGTGGATCTATTTGGAAAAGAGACTAAAATCAAGGTCATGAAACCGCAAGGAACCTACTTGATTTGGCTTGATTTTTCAGCCTATAATCTGACTGATGAAAAATTACAAGAGCTTTTGAGAAATGAAGCCAAGGTTATCCTCAATCGTGGTTTGGATTTTGGGGAGGAAGGAAGTCTCCATGCCCGTCTCAATGTAGCTATGCCTAAATCTCTGCTGCAAGAAGTGTGTCAGCGAATTGTGACGACTTTTGCCAAACGTTAAAAATCCAGCCTTCTAGGAGAAAAGTATCCTTAGAAGGCTATTTTCATAGGGGAAAATATGGTATAATAAAAAGATAAGGTAAAGGTAAAAATATGGCTAAATTGATTCCGGGGAAAGTCCGTATCGAAGGCGTTGCCCTTTATGAAACTGATAAGGTTGACATTATCAAGGAAAAGAACAATCGGCTCTACGCTCGCGTTGCAGAAGAGGAACTGCGCTATAGTTTAGAGGATGATTTGGTTTTTTGTGCCTGCGATTTTTTCCAAAAGAGGGGCTACTGTGTGCATTTGGCAGCGTTGGAGCATTTTCTAAAAAATGATGAGCGTGGTCAGGAAATCTTGCAGAGTCTGGAAGAAGGTCATGAAGAAAAAGAGGCCGTTGAAACCAAGGTGACCTTGGGTGGCAAATTTTTGGACCGAATCTTATCTCCAAAATCAGAACGAGCCTATGAGTTATCGGCTGTGGGGCAGGTGGAAGCAGGAACCAATCATATCTTGTGGACCCTGAGAATCGGGCAAATCAATAGCCAAAAATACTATGTCGTTCGCGATATTCCACTTTTTTTAAGAGTTGTTGAGAAGAGAAAACCTTATATGATTGGCAAGATTTATGAGGAGTCTCTTTCTTGGGAATCCTTTGATGAGGCTAGCCAAGAACTTCTGACTTTCTTGCGAGGACTAGTGGAGGAAGGACTGGTTCCAGATCTCTTTTTCCAAAACCAGGGTCGGCACCTCTTTTTCCCTCTGACCTTTTTTGAGCAGGGTGTGAATTTATTGATGACCTTACCCCATTTTCAATTTGATCATCAAGTGGATAGCTACCAGACCCTACTTTTTCAGGATATGCATGCTGATGCCAATCTCTTTGCCTTTACAGTAACAGAATACTCGGATTATTTTGAAATGGAAATCAGTGATAGTCCGAGGGTAAATGTCTTTTATCAGGGAGCTGTACTTTTCCATAAAGGACAGGTTTATTTTCTAACAGACCAGCAGATGCGTCTTCTCAAGGAAATCAAAGCGCTGCCTTTGGATCAACATGGAAAGAAATTTCTGCAATTTGATAGCAGTGACCGAGATAAGTTGGCTTCCTGTCTGACTCTCTTTAGCCAGATGGGGAACGTCTCAGCTCCAGAACGTCTACAAATCAAAACTTTTTCTCCCTCTTTTTACTTTGACAGGGAAGAGGATAATCGGATTCGTTTAGAAATTCAGTTTGATTATGGGGATAGACAGGTATCTAGCCGACAAGAGCTAGAAGAATTACCCTTTTCGAGTGATGCTGACTTAGAAGAAAGAATTTTCCAAGTCTGTTTGGCAGCTGGATTTGAAGCGGACTTTCAATCTTGGCGTCAGGCCTTAAAAGCAGAGTCTGTCTATCATTTCTTCCATGATATCATCCCAGTCTTTGAAAAACTCGGGCATGTTAACCTATCAGACAAGTTAGAAGAACTATATAGTCTAGCGAGTCCTCAAGTGCAGATTGCTTCCAAGGGAGGTCTCTTGGAAATCCAGTTTGATTTTCAAGATATTGCCCAAGAGGAAATTGACCAAGCCATGCAGGCCTTGGTTGATAATCAAGATTTTTATATTGATTCGTCTAATCAAGTCTACTTTTTTGATGAAGAAACCAAGAAAATTCGCCAAAATCTACAGGAACTGGGGCAGTTTGAATTAAAAGATGGGGCCTTGCAGGCTCGAAAATCCTTGACTTATAGTTTAGCTCATCTTTTTGAAGGGCGAGACCGTGTTTCTTTTTCACAAGAATTCCAGAATCTGGCCTACGACTTGACGCATCCAGAGGACTTTCCTTTGCAAGCAACTCAGGTTCAGGCTGATTTGCGAGATTATCAGGAAAAGGGAATCGGCTGGCTGCAAATGCTCCATCATTATGGTTTTGGTGGGATTTTGGCTGATGATATGGGATTGGGGAAAACTCTCCAGACCATTGCTTTTTTGACCAGTCAAGTGACAAAAGAAAGTCGGGTTTTGATTTTAGCTCCGTCAGGTTTGATTTACAACTGGGCAGATGAGTTTCAGAAATTTGCCCCACAGTTAGATGTGGCTGTTGTTCATGGCTTGAAAGCTAGTCGTGAAGAGATTCTTGCTGAAAGCCATCAAATCTATATGACGAGCTATGCCACCTTCCGTCAGGATAGCGATCTTTATCAGGGGATAGCCTTTGACTTCCTTTTCTTAGATGAGGCTCAGGTCATGAAAAACGCCCAGACCAAGATTGCCCAGACCTTGAGACAATTTGTGGTGCCGTCAGTTTTTGCCTTGTCAGGAACTCCTATTGAAAACCATCTGGGTGAGTTGTGGTCTATTTTCCAAATCGTCATGCCAGGACTCCTGCCAAGCAAGAAAGAATTTATGAAATTGTCAGCAGAGCGAGTGGCTCAGTTTATCAAGCCTTTCGTGATGCGGCGCAAGAAAGAAGAAGTTCTGACTGAATTGCCAGACTTGATTGAAGTGGTTTATAAAAATGAACTGGAAGACCAGCAAAAGGCTATCTACCTAGCCCAGTTGCAACAGATGAGGGACCGTCTAGCTCAAGTTTCAGATCAGGAATTTCAGCGAAGTCGGGTGGAAATTTTATCTGGTTTGATGCGCTTGCGTCAAATTTGTGATACTCCTGCCCTCTTTATGGAAGATTATAAGGGAGCCAGTGGTAAACTGGATAGTCTTCGAGACCTGCTACTACAGGTGGCAGACGGCGGACACCGTGTCTTGATTTTCTCGCAGTTCAAGGGAATGTTGGAGAAAATTGAACAAGAATTGCCAGACTTGGGCTTGACTTCCTTTAAAATTACCGGTTCGACCCCAGCCAAGGAAAGACAAGATATGACCAAAGCCTTTAACCAAGGGGAAAGAGATGCCTTTCTGATTTCCCTCAAGGCTGGTGGTGTCGGTCTGAATCTGACAGGTGCTGATACGGTTATTTTGGTTGACCTTTGGTGGAATCCTGCGGTGGAAGCGCAAGCTATTGGCCGTGCCCATCGGATAGGTCAGGAAGAAACGGTTGAGGTTTATCGCTTAGTGACCAGGGGAACCATTGAAGAAAAAATTCAGGAACTCCAAGAACAAAAGAAACATCTAGTGTCACAAGTATTGGATGGAACAGAGTCACGTGGCAGTCTCAGCCTAGCAGAAATTAGAGAAATTTTGGGAATTTCTGAAGCCAGCACTTGAAAAATCAAGACAATACGCTATAATGAAGTGTTGAAAGGAAATAGAAAATGAGAGAAGAACGATTTCCATTGGTGTCAGATGATGAGATCATGTTGACTGAGATGCCGGTTATGGACCTCTATGATGAATCTGACTTTATCAGTAATATCAAGGGAGAATACCGTGATAAGAATTATCTGGAGTGGGCCCCTATTACCGAAGAAAAACCAGTAAAACAGATTGAAAAGCCCGTAGAGAAACCTAAGAAGTCTGGTTTAGGAGTTAAAAAAGAAGGAAAAAGCTATGCGGAGGTGGCACGTGAAGAAGCGCGTGCGGACTTGAAAAAGAAACGTTCAGCAAGTTATCTGACTAAGGATATTACTCCTACAAGGCGCCCTTCTCAGCAACGTTTGGATAGACAGGGCAATCAACCTACTGCGCCTTTCCAAAAGGAAAATCCTGGTGAATTTGTTAAATATAGTCAAAAATTGACCCAGTCTCATTACATCTTGGCGGAAGAAGTGAACAATATTTCGACTCAAGCTGAGCCAAAAGAAACTTCAGGCCCAAAGAAAAACAACTATGATTTTCTGAAGAAGAGCCAAATCTACAATAAAAAGAATCAACAAAAAGAACAAGAACGTCAGGTTGCCCAAGAGTTGAACCTGACAAGAATTACGGAATAGGGGAGAAAACATGTCAAAGACATATCATTTTATCGGAATTAAGGGATCAGGTATGAGTGCCTTGGCCTTGATGTTGCACCAAATGGGGCATAAGGTACAGGGTTCAGATGTTGAAAAATACTACTTTACTCAACGTGGTCTTGAGCAGGCAGGGATTACCATTCTTCCTTTTGATGAAAAGAATCTAGACGGTGATATGGAAATTATCGCTGGAAATGCCTTTCGTCCAGATAACAACGTCGAAATTGCCTATGCGGACCAAAATGGTATCAGCTACAAACGTTACCATGAGTTCCTAGGTAGCTTTATGCGCGACTTTGTTAGCATGGGAGTAGCTGGAGCACATGGAAAAACTTCAACTACAGGTATGTTGTCTCATGTCTTGTCTCATATCACAGATACTAGCTTCTTGATTGGAGATGGGACCGGTCGTGGTTCAGCCAATGCCAAATATTTTGTCTTCGAATCTGACGAATATGAGCGCCACTTCATGCCTTACCACCCAGAATATTCTATCATCACTAACATTGACTTTGACCATCCAGACTATTTCACAAGTCTAGAGGATGTTTTCAATGCCTTTAACGACTATGCTAAACAAATTACCAAAGGTTTGTTTATCTACGGAGAAGATGCTGAATTGCGTAAGATTACGTCTGATGCACCAATTTATTATTATGGTTTTGAAGCAGAAGGTAATGACTTTGTCGCTAGTGATCTTCTCCGTTCTACAACTGGTTCAACCTTCACTGTTCACTTCCGTGGACAAGAGTTGGGACAATTCCACATCCCAACCTTTGGTCGTCATAATATCATGAATGCGACAGCAGTCATCGGATTGCTGTACACAGCAGGCTTTGATTTGAACTTGGTGCGTGAACACTTGAAAACATTTGCCGGTGTTAAGCGTCGTTTCACAGAAAAAATTGTCAATGACACGGTGATTATCGATGATTTTGCCCACCATCCAACAGAAATCATTGCTACTTTGGATGCGGCTCGTCAAAAATATCCAAGTAAAGAGATCGTAGCAATCTTCCAACCGCATACCTTTACTAGAACTATTGCCCTGTTGGACGACTTTGCCCACGCTTTGAACCAGGCGGATGCAGTTTACCTAGCGCAAATTTATGGATCTGCTCGTGAAGTAGACCATGGTGATGTTAAGGTAGAAGACCTAGCCAATAAAATCAATAAGAAACACCAAGTGATCACTGTTGAAAATGTTTCTCCACTCCTAGACCATGACAATGCTGTTTACGTCTTTATGGGAGCAGGAGATATCCAAACCTATGAATACTCATTTGAGCGACTCTTGTCTAACTTGACAAGCAATGTTCAATAGGATTTTCCCATGGAAATTCCTATTAAGATCATTCAGGCAAGTAAGTCTGATTTGGCTGAGATAGAGGAACTTAAGGCTTCATCTTTTCCAGCTGAAAAGCAGCAACCTTCCCATATTTTAGAAGAAAGTATCCGTAAGTATGCGGATACCTTTCTTCTAGCTAGGGATGAAAATCAGCTTCTGGGCTATGTTCTAGGTGGTCCGCAGCCACATAATCCGCAATGTCTAGAAATGCATTCTTTAGTCATTGAGTCTGGCCATCAGAGACAGGGCTTGGGCACGCTTCTTCTTGCGGCTTTGAAAGAGGTGGCGGTTGAGCTGGATTACAAAGCTATTCGTTTGAAGAGTCCTGATGAGTTGCTATCCTATTTTGAAATGAACGGTTTTATTGATGAAGAAACTTCGCTTTATGCAACTAGCCAGGGTTTTAGTATGATTTGGTTTAATCCCTTTTATCTGGAGGCACAATGAAAATCAGACAAGCAAGATTAGAAGATTTGGATCGTATCGTTGAGATTGAACTAGAAAATTTCTCGATTGAAGAAGCCATTCCTCGCTCTGTTTTTGAAGCACATTTGCGAGAAATTCAGACCTCGTTTCTGGTTGCAGAAAAAGAAGGCAGAATCATGGGGTATATAGAAGGACCAGTTGGCCCCCAGCGTCATCTGAAAGACCAGTCCTTTACAGAGGAGATAGAAGACCATAGTCATGAGTCTGGTGGTTATATCTCTGTGACCTGTCTTTCTATTGCCAAGGAGGCACAGGGACTTGGACTTGGTCAAAAATTACTCACAGCCTTGAAAGAGTTGGCGCTTGAACACGAAAGAGAAGGCATTAACCTAACCTGTCATGACTATCTCATCGCCTACTACGAAAAGCATGGATTTGTCAATGAAGGCCAGTCCCAGTCAACCTTTGCAGGAGAAACCTGGTATGATATGGTCTGGGAAGCTAAAAAATAAGCTAGAAAAGCATGCTAAGTTGCTTTTCTTTCGTTTTTAAGATATAATATTATGGATTGTCAACGAGGAGGATAAACTTTTGAGTGAAAAGCCAAGAGAAGACGAAAAATTAAGCTTTAAAGAGCAGATTTTACGTGATTTAGAAAAAGTAAAAAGTTATGAAGGGATTCGTCAAGAGGCCGCTGAACTTGATGAAAAAAAATCAGCTTTGTCTGTCCCTGACACAAAAATTGCTGATGAAGAGGTGATGAATGCATCCCTATCAGCTGTTGAAAAAATTATGGAGAATGCACCACGTGTTCCAAAACATCCTAGTGAGGATATGCCTGCATCACCGGCAGATGAATCAAGAGTAGAAGCTCCGATTACTCCTCGTCGCCCTAGTCAAGATGTTCCAGCTTCACCAGTTGAAGCAAGTCCATCAAGACCGGTTCCAGGGCCAGAGACTAATCGTCCACAAAAGGTCGAAGAAGATTTCAACGTAACTCCAACAAGAGTAGCTGTTTCTTATAAGACTGAAGCTAAAAAAGAGCCTCAGAAAGAAGTAACAAAACCAGAACCAGTTATGGAAACGGAAGCTGTTGAAGTCATTTCTGAAACTCCGAGTCGTAGTCGTCGTGAGACTGTTAAACCTGTCAAGAAGAAAAAATCACATTTGAAGGCTTTCTTCATTTCTCTACTGATTTTCCTTGCCTTGATTTCGGCAGGTGGTTACTTCGGTTACCAGTATGTTCAATCATCTTTATTACCAGTTGATGCAAATTCTAAGGAATATGTAACCGTTCAAATCCCAGAAGGAGCCAATGTCCAAGAGATTGGCTCAGCACTTGAAAATTCTGGTGTGATTAAACACGGAGTGATTTTTGCTTTTTATGCTAAATATAAAAATTATTCAGATTTGAAGGCTGGATATTACAATTTGCAAAAGAGCATGAGTACAGAGGATATCATTAAGGAACTCCAAAAAGGTGGTACTCCTGAACCTCAAGAACCTTCACTTGCAGATTTAACGATTCCAGAAGGATATACCATTGATCAAATTGCCCAAGCTGTAGGCCAATTACAAGGTGAATTTAAAGAACCTTTGACAGCGGAAGCTTTCTTGGCTAAAGTGCAAGATGACAACTTTATCAGTCAAGAAGTTGCTAAATATCCAAACCTACTCGAAAGCTTGCCAACGAAAGAAAGTGGGGCTCGTTACCGTTTGGAAGGTTATCTTTTCCCAGCGACCTACTCTATCAAGGAAAGCACAACTATTGAAAGTTTGATTGATGAGATGCTGGCAGCTATGGATAAGACCTTGACGCCGCACTATAGTGCAATTAAGTCTAAAAACTTGACAGTCAATGAATTGCTAACAATTGCTTCACTTGTTGAAAAAGAAGGTGCTAAGACTGAAGACCGTAAGTTGATTGCAGGTGTTTTCTACAACCGTTTGAATCTCGGCATGCCTCTTCAAAGCAATATTGCAATCTTGTATGCCCAAGGGAAACTTGGTCAAAATATTAGCCTAGCAGACGATGCTGGAATTGATACATCAATTAATTCACCATACAATGTTTATACCAAACCTGGTTTGATGCCTGGTCCAGTAGATAGTCCAAGTCAGGACGCGATTGAAGCAAGTATCAACCAAACAAAGAGTGAGAACCTATACTTTGTAGCCAATGTTACAGATGGTAAAGTCTATTACGCAGTGACACAGGAAGAGCATGATCGTAATGTAGCTGAACACGTCAATAGCAAGCTTACTCAAAATAGTAGTTCAAACTAAGACTACAACAATGAGAATCTCAGATAGAGATTCAATACTATCGAAAGAAAGTTGAGAAAAATGGCAGAAAAAACATATCCTATGACCCTAGCGGAAAAGGAAAAACTTGAAAAAGAATTAGAAGAATTGAAATTGGTCCGCCGACCAGAAGTGGTAGAACGCATTAAGATTGCCCGTTCATATGGTGACCTTTCAGAAAACAGTGAATACGAAGCAGCTAAGGATGAACAAGCTTTTGTCGAAGGACAAATCTCTAGCTTGGAAACAAAAATCCGTTATGCTGAAATCGTCAATAGCGACTCAGTTGCCGATGATGAAGTGGCGATTGGAAAAACAGTCACTATCCAAGAAATTGGTGAGGACGAGGAAGAAGTTTATATTATCGTAGGTTCAGCCGGTGCAGATGCCTTTGCGGGTAAAGTTTCAAATGAAAGCCCAATTGGACAAGCCTTGATTGGCAAGAAAACAGGTGACACAGCAACCATTGAAACACCTGTTGATAGCTATGATGTAAAAATCTTGAAGGTTGAAAAAACAGCCTAAAAACAGAAAAAAGGAGTGAGGAGGCAGTGCGCTTCACTCACTCCTTTTTCCATTTTAAATTGAATTGGAGACGTTATGAGTTCAAAGAAGAAAAAAAATAAGATGGAGCGTGGTTTAACTAATCGTCACGTACAGGTTATGGCCATCGCTGGGACAATCGGAACAGGACTCTTTTTGGGAGCAGGTCGCTCTATTAGCCTAACAGGTCCTTCCATTGTACTGATTTATATGATTACTGGGGCTTTTATGTTCCTCATGATGCGTGCGGTTGGGGAAATGCTCTACCAAGACCCTGAGCAACATACCTTTATCAACTTTATCACGCGCCATTTAGGTAAGGGCTGGGGTTATTTCTCGGTTTGGTCCTACTGGCTATCCGTTGTCTTTATCGGTATGGCGGAAATTACAGCCATCTCTCACTACGTTCAGTTTTGGTTCCCTAGCTGGCCAAGTTGGATGATTGAGATTGGATTTTTAACCATTCTAGCCTTAGTCAATCTGATTGCGGTGAAGCTCTTTGGGGAAGTTGAGTTTTGGTTTGCTATGGTCAAGATTGTGGCTATTTTAGCTATGATTGCCACAGGAGTCTTTATGGTCTTGACAGGCTTTAAGACACCACATGGAGTAGCAAGTTTGGCTAATATCGCCGACAATTTCTCCCTCTTCCCAAATGGTGGAGTTAACTTTGTCATGGCCTTCCAGATGGTTTTCTTTGCCTACCTCATGATTGAGTTTATCGGGGTAACGACTTCAGAAACAAAAAATCCACGTCAGGTCTTGCCAAAAGCCGTTAAGGAAATTCCTTTGCGTATCGCCTTTTTCTACGGTGGTGCCCTCTTAGCCATCATGGCTATCATTCCGTGGCGTGAGCTTGCATCGGCTGATTCTCCTTTTGTTACAGTATTTGAATTGGCAGGAGTCAAGTGGGCAGCGGCCTTGATTAACTTCGTCGTTTTGACGTCAGCAGCATCTGCTCTTAACTCAACCCTTTATTCAACAGGTCGTCATTTGTATCAGATTGCTCATGATTCACCAAATCGTTTCCTAAAAGCAATTAAAGCAGATACTCTTTCTCGCCACAATGTGCCACAAAATGCCATCATCGCTTCAGCAATTTTGATTGCCCTAGCAGCCTTTATCAACATCTTGCCAGGTGTGTCGGATGCCTTTGCCTTGATTACAGCATCATCATCCGGTGTCTATATCGCCATTTATATCTTGATTATGGTGGCTCACCTTAAATACCGCAAGTCACCAGACTTTATGGCGGATGGCTATCTTATGCCCCATTATCGTTTCCTAAATCCTTTAACCATGCTCTTCTTTGCCTTTGTCTTTGTAA
The DNA here is from genome assembly GCF_041432295.1 of Streptococcus sp. 27098_8_109. Taxonomy (GTDB): domain Bacteria; phylum Bacillota; class Bacilli; order Lactobacillales; family Streptococcaceae; genus Streptococcus. The sequence continues at coordinate 20,904 of NZ_JAPVZJ010000020.1, read as the reverse complement.
CCCTCTTTTTACAAGAGTCTACATTTGTAGGAGCAATTGGTTCAGCTATTTGGATTATCGGTTTCGGGATTTATAGTCAGTGGAAATTTAGAAAATAAATTTGAAACTCATCAACTTAGATTGGTGGGTTTTTGCTAGTTTGACAGTCTATTGAAATAAGACTATAATCAAGCTGTAACAGTATTTGAGGAGATTTAGATGTACTTTAGATTGGAAAATGAGGAATCACAGAAAGTCCAGGAAATAGGGAATCTGATTCGTGTTTATAACCGTTCAAAAAGAGAAGAAGCTGAAAGTGAGCCACTTAATCTTTATGTCGAAGATGAAAAGGGCAATCTCCTGGCAGGTTTGATAGCAGAGACTTTTGGAAATTGGCTAGAAATTGAGTATTTATTTGTAAAAGAGGAACTGAGAGGGCAAGGAATCGGTTCAAAGCTATTGCGGCAAGCAGAAACTGAAGCTAAGAATCGAAACTGTCGTTTTACTTTTGTCAATACTTACCAGTTTCAAGCTCCTGATTTTTATAAAAGGCATGGCTACAAGGAAGTCTTTGCTTTGCAAAACTATCCCTACACAGGAAAAAGATTTTATTACCAAAAAGATTTGTAAGGAGAATATGAAATCATAAAGCAAAGAGGGGGACTTGACATAAGTATGAAGGAGATTCTCGATAAATACCAGTTAAATCCTACAAATTGTGTCTTTCTAGGTGATAGTGAGGACAATACAATCGTAGCTGAGAAATTGGGAATCAAGGTCATAAGGTTAAGAAAAGAAGCGATGCCGTCGATATTTTGAAATCCTATATTTAAACTTAACACTCTCTATTTTGTGGTAGAGAGTTTTTTTTTGTTAATAAAATTTTACAAAATGACATTTATAAATTGCGTTAGAGCTATGGCGAATGGGCTCAAAAAAAGTTTGAACAAGATATGGATGAACTGGAGAGTTGAGAATAGCTTGTTACTCTTTTCTCAATCCAGCTAAAATGTGATATAATAGTACTAATTTATTGGAATACATGAAAGTTCTTGAAAATTTTCATGTGTTTCTAGCTAAGGAAGTAGGAAAAGTATGTATCCAGATGATAGTTTGACATTGCACACGGACTTGTACCAGATAAACATGATGCAGGTTTACTTTGACCAAGGGATTCACAATAAAAAGGCGGTCTTTGAGGTGTATTTCCGCCAACAGCCTTTTAAGAATGGCTATGCGGTTTTTGCTGGTTTGGAAAGAATTGTGAGTTATCTTGAAGACCTGCGTTTTTCAGATAGTGATATTGCCTATTTGGAGTCTCTAGGCTATCATGGGGCATTCTTGGACTATCTCCGCAATTTCAAGTTGGAGTTGACCGTTCGTTCTGCCCAAGAAGGGGATTTGGTTTTTGCTAATGAACCGATTGTGCAGGTGGAAGGCCCTCTAGTCCAATGTCAATTGGTAGAAACGGCCCTTTTGAACATCGTCAACTACCAGACCTTGGTGGCGACTAAGGCAGCTCGTATTCGTTCAGTCATTGAAGATGAACCTTTAATGGAGTTTGGGACACGTCGGGCGCAAGAGATGGATGCGGCTATCTGGGGAACACGCGCAGCGGTGATTGGTGGAGCCAATGGAACCAGCAACGTGCGTGCTGGTAAACTCTTTGACATTCCTGTTTTGGGAACCCATGCCCATGCCTTGGTACAGGTTTATGGTAACGACTATGAGGCCTTCAAGGCTTATGCTGCGACCCACAAAAACTGTGTCTTTCTTGTGGATACCTATGACACCCTTCGTATCGGTGTACCAGCTGCCATTCAGGTGGCGCGTGAGTTGGGGGACCAGATTAACTTTATGGGTGTGCGGATTGACTCTGGGGATATTGCCTACATTTCCAAGAAAGTCCGTCAGCAACTGGACGAGGCTGGATTTACAGAGGCTAAGATTTATGCTTCAAATGATTTGGATGAGAATACTATCCTCAACCTCAAGATGCAAAAGGCCAAGATTGATGTCTGGGGTGTGGGTACTAAGCTGATTACAGCCTATGACCAGCCAGCTCTTGGGGCAGTTTATAAGATTGTTGCCATCGAAGATGAAAATGGCCAGATGCGTAATACGATCAAGCTGTCTAATAATGCGGAAAAAGTGTCTACGCCAGGTAAGAAGCAGGTGTGGCGCATTACCAGTCGTGAAAAAGGCAAGTCAGAAGGCGACTATATCACTTATGATGGTGTAGATGTTGGCGACATGACAGAAATCAAGATGTTCCATCCGACTTATACCTACATCAAGAAGACGGTTCGTAATTTTGATGCTGTTCCTCTCTTAGTGGATATTTTCAAAGATGGAAAATTGATTTACAATCTGCCTAGCTTGACTGAGATTCAGGCTTATGCTCGTAAGGAATTTGACAAGCTTTGGGATGAGTACAAGCGTGTGCTCAATCCGCAGCACTATCCAGTAGATTTGGCGCGTGATGTATGGCAAGACAAGATGGACTTGATTGACAAGATGCGCAAGGAAGCCCTTGGTGAAGGAGAAGAAGAATGAGTTTGCAAGAAACGATTATCCAGGAACTGGGCGTGAAACCAGTGATTGATGCCCAGGAAGAAATCCGTCGTTCCATTGATTTCTTAAAAAGATACCTGAAAAAACATCCCTTCCTAAAAACCTTTGTATTAGGGATTTCAGGGGGACAAGACTCAACCTTAGCAGGTCGATTGGCCCAACTAGCTATGGAAGAACTGAGAGCAGAAACGGGAGACGACAGCTACAAATTTATCGCTGTCCGCCTGCCATACGGAGTGCAAGCTGATGAAGCAGATGCTCAAAAAGCCTTAGCATTTATCCAGCCAGATGTCAGCTTGGTAGTTAATATCAAGGAGTCGGCAGATGCCATGACAGCTGCAGTTGAAGCGACAGGTAGTCCTGTTTCAGACTTTAACAAAGGCAATATCAAGGCACGTTGCCGTATGATTGCCCAATATGCCCTTGCTGGTGCCCATAGTGGAGCGGTCATTGGAACAGACCATGCTGCGGAAAATATCACAGGTTTCTTTACCAAGTTTGGTGACGGTGGTGCAGATATTTTACCCCTTTTCCGTCTCAATAAACGTCAAGGAAAACAATTATTGAAGGAACTTGGTGCAGACCCAGCCCTTTATGAAAAAATCCCAACAGCAGATTTGGAAGAAGAGAAACCAGGCCTAGCTGATGAAGTCGCTCTCGGAGTCACTTACAATGAAATTGATGACTACCTCGAAGGCAAACAAGTTAGCCCAGAAGCTCAATCGACTATTGAAAACTGGTGGCACAAAGGCCAACACAAACGCCACCTACCAATCACCGTCTTTGATGACTTTTGGGAGTGAAAACCTCCAGTGGAGGTTTTCAGCCCGAGTCTAGAAAGGGGAAAACGAGGTAGATTCGATAACTCGAAGAGTTCGATTTCGTTGTCTCACCCCCGCAACGATGACTAGGTTTGAAAAGCTTGGTAAAGCGCATTTCAAACCAGACAGCGACTGCGTCAAGGGATTAGAAAAAACACTTGTTTCCTAGCTGTTACTGAGTTTAGTCTTTTTACCCCGAGCATGGAAACAGGTAAGCGAAGAAGGTCCAGTGGACCTTTTTAGCTTATTGTCTTAAGCTTAGAAAGCGAGGTAGCGTCATGAAATCAATCGGTACGCAAATGTTACAGACAGATCGTTTAATCTTGCGAAGATTTGTGGAGAGTGATGAGGAAGCCATGTTTCAAAATTGGGCTTCATCTGTTGAGAATCTGACCTATGTCACTTGGGATCCCCATCCTGATGTCGAGGTGACTCGGAACTCGATTCGTAATTGGATTTCCTCCTATTCTAATCCCAATTATTACAAATGGGCCATTTGTCTCAAAGAAGACCCAGAACAAGTGATTGGAGATATCAGTATCGTTAAGATAGATGAGGATGATTCAAGTTGTGAAATTGGCTATATTTTAGGAAAAAACTATTGGGGTCGTGGTATGATGACGGAGGCCTTGAAAGCTGTCTTAGACTTCTGTTTTACTCAAGCAGGTTTTCAAAATGTCAGAGCACGATATGCCAGTCTCAATCCAGCTTCAGGTCGTGTCATGGAAAAAGCTGGAATGTCCTATCTAAAAACTGTTGCAAATGGGGTGGAGAGAAAAGGCTATCTTGCGGATCTTATTTATTATCAGATAAGTAAGGAGGACTGATAAGCTTAAAATTTATTGCTTATCCGCTGTCCTCATTTTTTATTTACTGTTTCATTTATCCTCTCTTTTTCGAATAAATAGATAGAACCATCGAATCTAGTAAAACTAGATTTAAAATTGTGGTATAATAAGAGGAGGAAATGGATGATTTTAAGACATCCGGGCATCAGCCCGACCAACGATTTGGTTGCTAAGAAAATCTTTAGCAATCCAGAAATCACTTGTCAATTTATTCGCGATATGTTAGACTTGCCAGCCAAAAATGTAACTATTTTGGAAGGAAGTAACATTCACGTCTTACCCACTACACCGTACTCGGCTCAGGATTTCTATACCAGTATAGACGTTTTAGCTGAACTAGATAATGGAACTCAAGTAATCATTGAGATTCAGGTGCATCATCAGAATTTTTTCATTAATCGTTTATGGGCTTATCTGTGTAGTCAGGTCAATCAAAATCTTGAAAAAATTCGTCAACGTGAAGGTGATACACACCAGAGTTACAAGCATATCGCTCCTGTCTACGCCATTGCAATTGTGGACAGCAACTACTTTCAGGATGATTTAGCCTTTCACAGTTTTAGTATGCGAGAGGATACGACAGGTGAGGTTTTGACAATTACAAACAACAGTCAGGAAAACCATCTAGTCAAGATGGCGTTCTTAGAACTAAAAAAATACAGAGAAACCAGCAAGGATAGCGTTCGCAAACCGTGGTTGGAGTTTTTTGGGAATAAACCCTTTACCCAACAACCCGAGCGAGCCATCAGCCAGGCAGACCAACTGCTAGACTATAAAAGCTGGTCCGAGGAGGACAGGAAAATGTTTAGTCAACTACGTATGCGTGAAGAACAAGCCTTGTTAGCACAGGACTATGCTTTGGAAACTGCTAGGGAGGAAGGGAAATTTTTTGCCTTCCTAGATATGGTCCACCAAGGTCTTCTGACTTCTGAGGTTGCCAGCCAGCAGTTAGGTATAACTGTCGCTGAGTTTGAAGAACTATTGAAAGAGCATCACAAATAAGAACTAAGAAAATACAGAAAAACCAGCAAGGATAAGGTTCGCAAGCCATGGTTGGAGTTTTTCGGTAATAAACCCTTTACCCAACAACCCGAGCGAGCTATCAGCCAGGCAGACCAACTGCTAGACTACAAGAGCTGGTCCGAGGAGGACAGGAAAATGTTTAGTGAACAACGCAGACGCGAAGAACAAGCATTATTGGCTCATGATTATGCCTTGGAAACTGCTAGGGTGGAAGGGATTGAAGAGGGATTAAAAGTAGGTTTAGTAAATCTAGTACGTCAAGGTCTTCTAACACCTGAGGTTGCAAGTCAGCAGCTGGGAATGAGCGTCTTTGAATTTGAGACACTGTTATAAAACCATCATGATAATGCATTTTTGGAACTAAAAAAATACAGAGAAACCAGCAAAGACGAGGTTCGCAAACCGTAATTGGAATTTTTTGTAAATCAGTAAGTCAATGACAGATTTTTTCCGTGATAAAGGGAAGAATCTGTTTTTTTTATTTACTAGATGTTCGCTCTAAAACCTAAGATAGCTTACCCTTTTACTCATGTTTTTTGATTTATTTGAAGTATAACCTGATTAAATTCCTATTTTTCCCTATCATTGCCCCTGTTTTTTCTGGAGTTTTGGGGCTATAATAGTCCTATCAAATCAAAGAATGGAGGAAGGCAATGGATAATATTATCTTTTTTATCAGTGTTTTTCTTGCTGGAATTCTTTCCTTCTTTTCTCCTTGTATCTTACCCTTGTTACCGGTCTATGCAGGGGTCTTGTTGGATGATAGAGATGGTGCTCAGGTTTCTAGCGGCAGATTTTCAATCTCAATTGTTAGTTTATTGAGAACTCTAGCTTTCATAGCGGGGATTTCCTTTATCTTTATCCTACTGGGTTATGGAGCTGGCTTTTTAGGAGACCTGTTGTATGCCTCTTGGTTTCAGTATGTGACGGGTGCGGTCATCATTCTCTTGGGCTTGCATCAGATGGAAGTCTTACATTTTCAGGGACTCTACAAGGAAAGAAGGCTACAATTACAGAGACAGGGGCAAAAGGGTAAGGGTCATAGTCAGGCATTTTTACTGGGGTTGACCTTCAGTTTTGCTTGGACGCCATGTGTAGGACCGGTTCTGGGCTCTGTTTTAGCCTTGGCGGCTTCAGGTGGTTCAGGTGCTTGGCAGGGAGCTGGTCTCATGTTTATTTACACGCTGGGTTTGGCGCTACCATTTTTGGTTTTAGCTCTAGCCTCCAGCTATGTTTTGAAACATTTCCGAAAGCTCCATCCTTATCTCGGAACCTTCAAAAAAGTGGGTGGTTTCCTCATTATCGTGATGGGAATCTTGGTGCTTTTGGGAAATGCTTCCATTTTGACTACATTATTTGAATAGAGAGGAAGAAGAAATGAAAAAATGGCAAACATGTCTCCTTGGAGTAGGCTCAATCTGTTGTTTAGCAGCCTGTTCGACTAAAAATATGTCAGACGAAGCTACTATGAAGGAGCAAACCAAAACAGAACAAGTTAGTTCGAAAACTGCGACTAAAGGTCAGGCGGTTGCTGATTTTGAACTGACGGGAGTAGATGGCAAGACCTATCGCTTGTCTGATTACAAGGGCAAGAAAGTCTATCTTAAATTCTGGGCTTCTTGGTGTTCCATCTGTCTGGCTAGCCTTCCAGATACGGATGAAATTGCTAAGGATGCTGGTGATGATTATGTTGTCTTGACAGTAGTGTCACCTGGACACAAGGGGGAACAAGCAGAAGCAGACTTTAAGAACTGGTACAAGGGTTTGGATTATAAAAACTTCCCAGTTCTAATTGACCCATCAGGTAAACTTTTGGAAAGTTATGGTGTCCGTTCTTACCCAACTCAAGCCTTTATAGACAAGGAAGGAAAGCTGGTCAAAACTCAACCTGGTTTTATGGATAAGGATATGATTTTAAAAACATTGAAAGAAATGGGGTAGAGAAAGGTCATGAATGATAAAGTAAAATTGTTTGTCTTGGCAGGGATTTTTTTCCTAGCCATAACCGGTTTCTATTTTCTATTGATGCGAAATGCAGGGCAGACAGATAGCTCGCAAATTGAGAAAGCGGCAGTTAGCCAAGGAGGAAAAACAGTGAAAAAAACAGAAGTGAGTAAAGATGCAGACTTGCACGAAATTTATCTAGCTGGAGGATGTTTCTGGGGAGTGGAGGAATACTTCTCACGCGTTCCCGGTGTGACAGATGCCGTTTCAGGCTATGCAAATGGTAGAGGGGAAACAACTAAGTACGAATTGATCAACCAAACAGGGCATGCAGAAACTGTCCATGTCACCTATGATGCTAATCAAATTTCCCTCAAGGAAATTCTGCTTCATTATTTCCGCATTATTAATCCAACTAGCAAAAATAAACAAGGAAATGATGTGGGAACCCAGTACCGTACTGGTGTTTATTACACAGATGACAAGGATTTAGAGGTGATTAACCAAGTCTTTGATGAGGTGGCTAAGAAATACGACCAACCTCTAGCAGTTGAAAAGGAAACCTTGAAGAATTTTGTCGTGGCAGAGGATTACCACCAAGACTATCTCAAGAAAAATCCAAATGGCTACTGCCATATCAATGTCAATCAGGCAGCCTATCCCGTCATCGATGCTAGCAAATATCCCAAACCAAGTGATGAAGAATTGAAAAAGAACTTGTCACCTGAGGAGTATGCAGTTACCCAGAAAAATCAAACAGAACGAGCTTTCTCAAACCGCTACTGGGATAAATTTGAATCTGGTATCTATGTGGATGTGGCAACTGGCGAACCCCTCTTTTCATCAAAGGACAAGTTTGAGTCTGGTTGCGGATGGCCTAGTTTCACTCAACCCATCAGCCCAGATGTTGCCACCTACAAGGAAGATAAGTCCTACAATATGACACGCATGGAAGTGCGGAGCCGAGTTGGAGATTCTCACCTTGGCCATGTCTTTACGGACGGCCCACAGGACAAGGGTGGCTTGCGCTACTGTATTAATAGTCTCTCTATCCGCTTTATTCCCAAAGACCAAATGGAAGAAAAAGGCTATGCTTATTTACTAGATTATGTCGATTAAGAGGGCTTTCCTAAGCAGTTAGAGGAGAATTTTGCTATACTGATACTAGTAAGTGACAAAGGAGAGAAGCATGACCTACACAATCTTAATCGTAGAAGATGAATATCTGGTGAGACAAGGCTTGACAAAGCTGGTCAATGTAGCAGCCTACGATATGGAAATCATCGGTCAAGCTGAAAATGGAAGACAGGCTTGGGAATTGATACAAAAGCAGGTGCCAGATATCATTTTAACCGATATCAACATGCCTCAGCTAAATGGCATCCAGTTAGCCAGTCTGGTCCGAGAAACCTACCCTCAGGTGCATCTAGTTTTTTTGACAGGATACGATGATTTTGATTATGCCTTGTCTGCTGTCAAACTCGGTGTGGATGACTACCTGCTCAAGCCCTTTTCTCGTCAGGATATTGAGGAAATGTTGGGGAAAATCAAGCAAAAACTAGATAAGGAAGAGAAAGAAGAGCAGTTACAAGATTTACTGACTGAAAAGTTTGAAGGAAACATAGCCCAAAAAATCCAGTCCCATCTGGCTGATAGCCAGTTTAGTTTAAAGTCTTTGGCCAGTGACTTGGGCTTTAGTCCGACTTATCTGAGTTCTTTGATTAAGAAAGAATTGGGCCTGCCTTTTCAGGATTATCTGGTGAGAGAGCGTGTCAAACAAGCCAAGCTCTTGCTTTTAACTACAGATCTGAAGATTTATGAGATAGCCGAAAAGGTTGGTTTTGAAGATATGAACTATTTTACCCAACGTTTTAAACAGATTGCAGGTGTGACCCCTCGTCAGTTTAAGAAGGGGGAAGGTCGATGAAACGTTCTTCTCTCCTAGTCAGAATGGTTATTTCCATCTTTCTGGTCTTTCTCATTCTCCTAGCTCTGGTTGGGACTTTCTACTATCAATCTAGTTCATCAGCCATTGAGGCTAGCATTGAGGGCAATAGCCAGACGACTATCAGCCAAACTAGCCACTTTATCCAGTCTTATATCAAAAAATTAGAAACCACCTCGACTAGTTTGACCCAGCAGGCAGATGTTCTATCCTATGCTGAGAATCCTAACCAAGACCAAGTCAAGGGAATCCGAGATCTGTTTTTGACTATCTTAAAGGCAGACCAGGACTTGAAAACGGTGGTACTGGTAACCAAATCCGGTCAGGTCATTTCTACAGATGACATTGTGCAGATGAAAACTTCCTCTGATATGATGACTGAAGATTGGTACCAAAAGGCCATTCATCAGGGAGCTAAACCAGTTTTAACTCCAGCTCGTAAATCAGATAGTCAGTGGGTCATTTCTGTCACTCAAGAACTTCTTGATGCAAAGGGAGCCAATCTGGGTGTGCTTCGTTTGGATATTTCTTATGAAACTCTGGAAGCTTATCTTAACCAACTTCAGTTGGGTCAGCAGGGTTTTGCCTTTATCATCAATGAAAACCATGAATTTGTTTATCATCCTCAACATACAGTTTATAGTTCGTCTAGCGAAATGGAGGCCATGAAACCTTACATTGAGACAGGGCAGGGCTATACTCCAGATCACAAATCCTACGTCAGTCAGGAAAGGATTGCTGGAACTGATTGGACGGTGCTTGGCGTGTCTTCGTTGGAGAAGTTAGACCAGGTTCGGAGTCAACTCATGTGGACCTTGCTTGGGGCTAGTGTCACATCTCTTCTTGCCTGTCTCTGCTTGGTGTGGTTCAGTCTTAAACGCTGGATTGCTCCTTTGAAGGATTTGAGAGAAACCATGCTGGAAATTGCTTCTGGTGGTCAGAATCTTCGTGCCAAGGAAGCTGGTGCCTATGAACTGAGAGAAGTGTCTCGTCAGTTCAATGCCATGTTGGATCAGATTGATCAGCTGATGGCTGATATTCGCAGGCAGGAAGAAACGACCCGTCAGTACCAACTTCAAGCTCTATCGAGCCAGATTAATCCGCATTTCCTCTATAACACCTTGGACACAATCATCTGGATGGCTGAATTTCAGGATAGTCAGCGAGTGGTTCAGGTGACCAAATCCTTGGCAACCTACTTTCGCTTAGCACTCAATCGGGGCAAGGACTTGATTTGTCTCTCTGACGAAATCAATCATGTTCGCCAGTATCTCTTTATCCAGAAACAACGCTATGGAGATAAGCTGGAATATGAGATTGATGAAAATCCTGCCTTTGATAAGCTAGTCTTGCCCAAGCTGGTCCTACAACCCTTAGTAGAGAATGCCCTGTACCATGGCATTAAGGAAAAGGAAGGTCAAGGACATATTAGAGTTTCTGTCCAGAAACAGGAGACAGGACTAGTCATCCGCATTGAGGATGATGGAGTTGGCTTCCAAGATGCTGGCGATAGTAGTCAAAGTCAACTCAAACGTGGGGGAGTTGGTCTTCAAAATGTTGATCAGCGGCTCAAACTTCATTTTGGAGAAGATTACCAAATGAAGTTTGATTCTATTCCCTCAAAAGGGACGACAGTTGAAATATACATAAATAGAATAGAAACTAGCTAACTCCCAGTCAATTCTGGGAGTTTTATGCGTAATTGAGCAAGCTTTCTAGGTTGTCTATCTTGCTAAAACGTAGAAAAAACGATATGATAGATAATGACAAAAGAGGTATCAAGTATGAAGGAAAAAGACATTCAAAGAGAAACAAGCCAGATTGTAAACGATGTATTAGAAAAGGCCAATTTGAAACAAGAATCTATCTTTGTTTTAGGCCTTTCTTCTAGTGAAGTGATAGGTGGTCAGATTGGCAAGGAATCTAGCCAAGAAATTGGGGAAATCATCGTGAAGACCATCCTAGATATCCTAGAGGAAAAAGGAATTCATCTAGCTGTTCAAGGTTGTGAACATGTCAATCGGGCCCTCGTCGTTGAACGTCAGGTGGCAGAGCAGTTTGGTCTGGAAATCGTCAGTGTCCTTCCTACCCTTCATGCAGGAGGGTCAGGTCAGTTGGCAGCCTTCAAGTTTATGCAAGATCCAGTTGAGGTTGAATTTATCAAGGCTCATGCTGGATTGGATATCGGAGACACTGCAATTGGTATGCATGTCAAGCATGTTCAGGTTCCGATTCGCCCTCTTTTGAGAGAAATTGGGCATGCCCATGTAACGGCTCTTGCTAGCCGTCCAAAATTAATTGGAGGTGCGCGTGCGCATTATCCACAAGATTCTATCAGAAAGTCGTGAGAATGAAAAAAACAAAACAACAACTAGAAAAAATCACCAAATATTCGATTCGTAAGCTAACTGTTGGGGTAGGTCCTGTAGCAATCGGGGCCTTCCTTTTTGGTGCTAGTACTCTTTCAGTAGATAAGGTACAAGCCAATGAAGTTGGTGGAGCTCATAGCGTTCATTACCGTTATTTGGCGGAGCAGGAATTGACTGAGTCTGAAAAAGCCCTGATTCATCATGAGGTTCCAACAGAATTTCAAGATGAAGATATTCTTTATGTAGTTTATCGTAAGAAGGCAACTACCAGTCAACAACTTCCTTATACAGGAAGTAAGGAACTAGCTTTGGCAGGTCTTGGCTTGGCAACGGCTTCTCTAGCAGTCTTTTTGGTGTCCAAAAAAGGTCGTAGAGAAGTTCTAGGTGTTCTCTTGATTGGTTCTTTAGGAGCCAGCACCTTTGTACCTTATGGGACATTCGCATTTGAAAATAAAGAATTGCTTTCTTATAACCAAACTATTTCAGCCTCTACACATGAAGGCTTGGCTGAAGGGATCATCCACATTGATGGCTATGAGTACATTGGCTACTTCAAGGAAGCAGAACTCCATCTATCAAGACCAGCTTCAGCTGAACAGCCTCAGTTACCAGTAGAAAAGCAAAGTGTAAATGAAATCGAGAAAACAGAAGTCGTTCAAGAAAGACCTGCTGTCACTCCTGAAACTGTCGTCGAGAAACCTGTAGTAGAGAATCCAGTTGCTTCTGCTATTGAAGAAAAACCAGTTTCTGAGAAGCCTCAGACAAGACAGGAAGAGAGCTTGGTGGAGATTCCGTTTGAAACAGTCACAAATCCAGATGCGAATCTAGCAGAAGGACAGACTCGTATCGTCGCAGCTGGAGTAAATGGTCAGCGTCGCCTTGTAAGCAAAGTTTCGATGGTCAACGGTCAAGAAGTTAGAGAAGTCATCCAAGACCAAGTAGTCCAAAATCCTGTGTCGCAAGTCATTGCAGTCGGAACGAAGAAAGAGGTGCAACCTGCCCCAACTCCAGTACCACAAGCTGAATCAACGCATCAAGTAGCAAAAGGAACTCAAGAGGAAGGCAAAGAAGGCCAAGTCTTAACACAACCAACCTTACCAGATGCTCCAGTTGAAACGAAGGGTACCCAAGAAGAAGGCAAAGCAGGTCAAGCTCTAACACAACCAGAACTTCCAGAGGCTCCAATAGAATCAAAAGGTACCCAAGAGGAAGGTAAAGAAGGCCAAGCCTTAACACAACCAACCTTACCAGAAGCTCCAATCGAAGTAAAAGGTACACAAGAGGAAGGTAAAGCAGGTCAAGCTCTTGTACAAGAACCGTTACCTGAGTACAAAGTAACTGAGGGAACCCTTGTTGAAACATCGACTACAGACCTAGACTACAAAACTGAAACGACTGAGGATCCAACCAAGTATACGGACGAAGAAACTGTCGTAAGAAATGGTGAAAAAGGTAGTCAAGTTACTAAAACAACTTATAAAACAGTAGAAGGTGTTAAAACTGACCAAGTTCTTTCAACTAGCACAGAAGTTACCAAGGAGCCTGTAAACCAACAGGTAAGTCGTGGGACAAAACCAATTGAAGGAACTCTTGTAGAAGAAAGTCTTGAAAAGATTCCATTTAAGGAAGTTGTTAAAGAAGATGATCAACTGAAAAAAGGCTTAGAAGTTGTCGCTCAAGAAGGAAAAGAAGGTCAGAAAAAAATCACCAAGACTTTTAATACCATTAAGGGAGTTAAAACAGAGGACGCTCCAAAAGTTACAGAGGAAATCCTTGAGGCACCTCAAGATAAAATTTTAAAACGTGGTACCAAGAGCTTTGAAAAACCAGTATTGACCATCACAGCAGTTGAATCTAAGGATTTGAAACGGACTTCAGATGTTAAGTATAGTCTAGAAAATCCAAGTAAGGCAGCCATTAAATCTATTACCTTAACTCTGAAAAAAGGTGATGAGATTGTCAAAACCTTGAATGTTTCACCAGATGACTTGACAACTACCCTGACAGATTTACAGTACTACAAGGATTATAAACTTGAAACGAAGATGGTTTATGACCGTGGTGAGGGTGATGAGGAAGAAGTTCTGAAGGAAGAACCGCTAAGAATTGACCTCAAAAAAGTTGAAATCAAAAACATCAAAGAAACAAGCTTGATGAGTGTGGACGCTGATGGTAACGAAACAGACACTAGTTTACTGACAGAAAAACCAGCTGATGTTGCTCCGCTTTATTTACGAGTGACTACTCATGACAATAAAATAACAAGACTGGCTGTTGATAAGATTGAAGAAGTAGAAAAAGACGGAAAAACTTTATACAAAGTCACTGCCAAAGCACCTGATTTGATTCAACGGAATGCTGATAACACACTGAGCGAAGAGTATGTTCATTACTTTGAAAAACAAAAAACACACGAAGGTGATGTATATTATAGCTTTGACGACCTTGTAAAAGCTATGCAAAAAGACCCGACTGGCACATTTAAGCTTGGTAGCAATATCAATGCTGCTAACGTTAAACCAGCAGGAAAATCTTATGTTACTAATGCTTTCAAAGGAACATTAACAAGCACTGACGGTAATAAATTTACCATTAGCAATATGAACAGACCTTTATTCGGTGATATTGTCGGTGGTACTGTTAAAGATTTACTACTTGAAAATGTAAATATCGACATGCCAGGGACTGATAGGATTGCGCCATTAGCGAATGTTATCAAAAATAATGCGACTGTAGAGAATATTAAAGTAACAGGTAACGTTATTGGTAATAATGATGTATCTGGGGTTATCAATAAAATTGATGGCAGTGGTACAGTTCGTAATGTTGCATTTATCGGTAAAGTACACGCTGCTGGAAATCGCGGTGGTTACTTAACAGGTATCGTCGGTGAAAACTGGAAAGGTATTGTAGAAAAAGCTTATGTTGATGCTGAAATCACAGGTAACAAAGCTAAGGCCGCTGGAATCGTATATTCATCTCAAAACGGTGGCAACAACAATACTTTAGGTAAAGAAGGTACTCTTCGAAACTCTGTAGCAAAAGGCTCTATTGAACTCAAAGAAGCCGTTATGTCTGGTGGACTGCTAGGGACTAACTGGGCACTAGGGGCTATAGAAGACAACATCACTATGATGAAAGTTAAGACTGGTGAAATGGTCTTTGGTCACTCTGATATTGATGCTGATGATTACTTTACATACTCTAGAACGAAGCGCAACTACAGTGTTGAGGGTGTAAGTGAAGGTAAAACAACTTATACTAATTCTAAAAAAATTCCTAGCATAACTAAAGAAAAAGCTGATGAATTAATTGCTAAAATGGGAATCACTGCTGATAAATTCGAAAGCACACTTCCTGTTGAAGATAAACTGAACAATATTGTAAGTAAAGCTAATCAATACAAAAATATTGATGACTACGATGCTTCTCGTGAGCTTGCTTACCGTAACATCGAAAAACTTCAGCCATTCTATAACAAAGAATGGATTGTCAACCAAGGGAACAAGCTTGCAGAAGGTTCAAACTTGTTAACTAAAGAAGTATTGTCTGTAACTGCAATGAAAGGAAATGACTTTGTCACAGACCTTACAGATGCTGACCATATTATGGTTCACTACGCAGATAAGACAAAAGAAATCTTTACAATTTCACCGAAAGAATCTAAAGTGAAACAAGTGAAAGAATACAGCGTGGCTGAATTGGGTGAAGTCGTTTATACACCAAACATGGTTGTTAAAGATCGTACAGATTTAATCAGCGCTATCGAAAGCAAGTTAAGTCCAGTAGAATTACAATCTGATCCGATTTACCAACACTTGGGTAGAACTGGTGGCAACAAAGTCAATGCAATTAAAGATTTGTACTTAGAAGAAAGCTTCAAGTATGTTAAAGATAATCTTAATAAATTCGTTACGAAGTTAGTTGAAAATGAAGATCACCAGCTTAACACTGATGAAGCTGTAAAACGTGCCTTGATTAAGAAAATCGATGACAATAAGGCCGCAGTTCTTCTTGGTTTGTCTTACCTCAACCGTTACTACGGAGTTAAATTCGATGACTTTAATATTAAAGAATTAATGCTATTCAAACCTGACTTCTATGGTAAGAATGTAAATGTGTTAGACTTCTTGATTAAGGTTGGTTCTAAAGAAAGTAACATTAAAGGTGATAGAACTTTAGAAGCTTATCGCGAAACGATCGGTGGAGTTATTGGTATAGGTGAGTTAAACAGTTTCTTAGACTATAATATGCGTCTATTCACAAGTGACACAGACTTAAACGATTGGTTCATAAAAGCTACTAAAGATAATGTATATATCGTTGAACCTAAAACAACAACTCCTGAATTTGCTGATAAGAAACACAGAGCATACGAAGGATTAAACAACGATGTTCACGGTAAGATGATTTTACCACTTCTTAACTTAAAAGATGCGCATATGTTCTTAATCTCAACATATAACACTATGGCATACAGTTCATTTGAGAAATACGGTAAGAATACTGAAGCCGAACGTGAAGCATTCAAAGCTGAAATCAATAAAGTTGCTAAAGGTCAACAAAATTACCTAGATTTCTGGTCTCGTCTATCATTGGATAAAGTTCGCAACCAGCTGCTTAAGAGCAATAACATGGTGCCAACACCAGTACTTGATAACCAAAACTATAAAGGAATCAGCACAGATAAATATGGATATACGAATAGTGGTAAGGATGTAGCGCCTATCCGTGAATTATACGGGCCAACAGGTCGTTATCATGCAACTGACTGGCGTATGGGAGCTGTAGCTCGTATTTACGGTAACCCTTATAAGGATGATTCAGTCTTCTTCATGGTTACTGATATGATTAGTGACTTTGGTATCTCAGCCTTCACTCACGAAACGACTCACGTAAATGACCGCATGGTTTACTTAGGTGGTTCTAGACACCGTGAAGGTACTGACCTAGAGGCATTTGCACAAGGTATGTTACAATCACCTGCTGAAACAAGTCCAAACGGTGACTTTAAAGCACTGGGATTAAACATGGCATACGAACATCCAAACGATGGAAACCAATGGTACAACACAAATCCAAACGACCTTGCATCTCGTGCAGAAATCGATCATTACATGAAAGGTTTCAATGATACGCTTATGCTTCTTGATTACCTTGAAGGAGAAGCTGTAATTGATAAAGGCAGTAAAGAACTAAACAACGCTTGGTTCAAGAAAGTAGATAAGCAACTTCGTGGAGCTAATACGAAGAACCAATACGACAACGTTAGAGATTTAAATGCAGAAGAAAAAGAATATAATTTAACATCTGTTAACGACTTAGTAGAGAAAAACTTCATGACCAAGCACGGTCCTGGTAATGGTCAGTATGATCCAACTGGATTTGGCTCTGCCTATGTAACTGTGCCTATCACTGCTGGTATCTATGGTGGTAATACGAGTGAAGGAGCTCCAGGAGCAATGTCATTCAAACATAACACCTTCCGTATGTGGGGTTACTTTGGATATGAAAAAGGCTTCCTAAATTATGCTTCTAACATGCTGAAAAATGAGTCTAAACAAGCAGGTCATGCTACTCTAGGAGATGACTTCATCATTAAGAAAGTTTCTGATGGTAAATTTAATACTCTAGAAGATTGGAAGAAAGAATACTTCAAAGAAGTTGTTGATAAAGCGAAAGCAGGATTTAACCCAGTTACAATTGACGGCACTACATATAGTAGTTACGATGACTTGAAGAATGCATTTGCTGCAGCTGTTGATAAAGATAAAGCTACTCTTAAAAATGGCTCAGTTAAATTTGATAATACCGTATCACTTAAAGAGAAAATCTTCAAGAAACTTCTTCAACAAACAAATAGCTTTAAAACTTCAATCTTTAAATAATTTTGTTAGTCCTGAAGGGACTGACTTAATCTCAAAAAGGAGAGGCAAGTATGTCTTCTCCTTTTTATTTATGTAGTGATTGACTGTTCATTTACAAGCATAATTATTGAATATATTTATAACTAAAATACTAGAAAATAGATTTTCAAAAAGTAAATGAAATGTCAGGCAGGGCTTTGTTTTATGGATTCTGTTCTAGTTCAAACAACTTGCAAAAATAGCTTAAAAATTATAAAATTAAATATAAAGTAATTTGTAAATACGCATAAAGTTTAATATGATATAATGTGTATACAGATAAGAGAAAAGGAAATATTATAAATGAAGAACAAGCTTTCTGATAAGTCCCTTGAGAATCAGAGAAAAGAAAAAATCATGCGTTTCTCCATTCGTAAATATAGTTTTGGTGCAGCGAGTGTAGCGGTTGCTGCCTTTTTAATGTTTTTAGGAAATGGAGCAGTTGCAGCTGATCAATTGAAAGTAACTGAAGAGTCTTCTAGTAAAGTAGAGTTGGCTCAATTAGGTGGGGAGAAGGCTGAAAATCAGAGTGAGTCCAAAATCAGTGAGCCAAAAATTAGTAAACCAGAATTAGATAAAAGCCAACTTGCAAATTATATTGGTGAAATTGAAGGTAAGATTTCAAGTGGAGCCTACGCTAATAAGACAGAGGAAAGTGTAGCGAGTCTAGCTGCTGAATTGGCTAATGCCAAAGCAACTTTAGCGAACGCAAGCAGTCAAGAAGAATTGACGAGTGCCTATCAAAAACTGGTTGCTACAGTTAACTCAAAATTACGAAATAAGCTGGTTGAGAAAAAAGAAATTGTTTCAACAGATACAACTGAAGGTAAAGAAACAGTTGGTATCAAAGCTGATAATACTGAGAAACCATCAGAATCAAATGCGATTGAAAATACTGGTGCCAATGATCCACGTAATGGGAGTGAAATTGAAAAGGATACAACATTCCGTGCAGCTGTGAATCAAGATCCTAAGGTAGACTTTACATTCTCCATACCAGATGAGAAGAAAATCTATATCTATAACGAAGAGCATTTCTCATTAGAAATTCCTGTTTATTCTGAAACTGGAAAGATTCGTTATGCAACGATTAAGAAAGGATCTAGACAAAGATTCCCTAATGTTGCAGGTACAGATAATGACTTGGATGTTGAATTTGGATTTACTGCTAGGGTAATAAATCGTGCTGAAACGGCAGGGGTAACATCGGAGGCGAGTCAAGCAAATCCTGCGAAAATCGTTATTACAGGTCGTCCAAACGATATACTGAAAAAACACAGAGATTATACAAAACAAGAAAACCAAACACTTAACGTGGGTACTCGTTATATTCAGGTGGTTGATGATCAAGGTAGAGAGAATCTTAAAAAAGGTGATAGTATTGCAGACCCAGGGTATTTCTACTTAGTATTAAAAGCTCAATCTAAGAAATATTCATTAAGATCTCAACCTACAGATGAAAAGATTTCTGTAACTAGTTTGACAAATCCTACAGCAGAAGATTTAAAGAAAATCAAAGATAGTATTCAATTAGAATATTCAACAACAAACGAAGATGCACGATTTGCTGATAAACGTGGAACTTTAGTTGAACATCCTGAGGATGTTATCCAATCTGTTAATATCGTTGGGAATAATATCGTTGTGACATTTACAGATGGTTCTACGAAGACAAAACCAGTAAGTGAAATTGTACAAAAAAATGTTCCGCCGGTTGTTAATCTACCGTATTCAAACGAAGCGAACAGAAATATTTATATCTATTCTGGAGAAGAGACAGACCTAACATTTACTGCAACGGATGAGTCTAAGATTAAGGACCTAAAACTTCGTGGCCCTGGTGACATTAACTATAATAATGCAACTAGTTTTGGTTTAGCAGTAGGGAATATTGTTGATAGCGCAGTAACAAGCGGAGCGGGTTCTGTTTCTGAAGATAAGAAGACAGCAACCATTAAAATGACTGGAACAACGAATTTAACTGCTGGGAAAAAATGGACAAGTGTTATCGTTGCAAAAGATGACAACAATGGAGAAAGTGCACCTTTTAACGGAAGAATTAATGCAACTACTAATCCTGCAGAACGTCAAAAAATTGAAGGTTATGTTGAATTTGTTGTAAAAAATCAAACTACTAAATATGATATTAAGACTCCAGAAGGAACAGTTAGTGTAGTAGATCCAGCGAATGTTACGGCTGACGAATTTGAAAAAATTAAAGAAAAAGTAAAAATCGAATACTCTCAAACTAACGATGATGCTAATTTTACTAGCAAGAGAGGACAAGCTGTAGACAATCAAGCGACAAGAATTTCTACGATTACAAAAGATGCTAATGGAAATCTTGTTGTGACCTATAAAGATGGTTCAACTGATACAAAACCTTTATCAGAATTCACAAGTTTAAATAAACAACCTGCAATTGATGCGGTTAACAAGGCTGCTGAAGATAAAATTGCAGAGATTAATGCTAATACAAACGCAACTGCAGAAGAAAAAGCAGCTGCAATCGAAAAAGTTAATGCCGATAAGGCGAAAGCTTTAACAGCAATTAATGATAACTCGGTAACGACAAAAGCAGCATTAGATAATGCCAAAACATCTGGGACAACAGCGATTAGCAATGATAATCCTGTAGTAACGAAGAAAAATACGGCAAAAGCAGCTATTGACTCAGCTTTAAGAGCGAAAGAAGCAGCCATCGATGCGAATGACGACTTAACGACAGAAGAGAAGAATGCAGCAAAAGCAGATGCACAGGCAAAAGCGAATGCAGCAAAAACAGCAATCGATAATGCAACAACAAACGTAGCAGTGGACTCAGCCCAAACGGCAGGAACAACAAGTGTAAGTTCAGTAATGCCAACAGCGGTAGCGAAACCAGCGGCTAAGAAAGCAATCGAAGACGCGCTGAAAGCGAAAGTAGCACAACTTGATGCAAGAAATGATTTAACAACTGAAGAAAAAGAAGCAGCAAAAGCAGATGCACAAGCAAGAGCAACAGCGGCTAAAAATAATATTGATACTGCAACAACAAACTCAACAGTAGATAATGCGAAAACTACAGGCGTTGCTGATGTAGAAAGCGTTAATCCGCAAGCAAGCCAAAAGAAAACTGACGCAAAAAATGCAGTTGATGAAGCGTTAAAAGCAAAAGAAGCAGAGATTGATGCCAATAACGATTTGACTGCTGAAGAAAAATCCAAAGCTAAGGAAGACGCAAAATCCAAAGCAGATGTAGCAAAGCAAGCCATCGACAACGCGACAACAAACGATGCAGTAACTCAAGCTAAAAACGCTGGGGCAATATCAGTAGATTCGGTGACTCCAACGCCGGTAGCCAAACCAGCAGCGAAGCAAGCCATCGATGACGCATTAAAAGCTAAGAATGACGCAATTGATGCCAACAACGATTTGACAGACGAAGAAAAAGCAAAAGCTAAGGAAGACGCGAAAGCGAAAGCAGACGCGGCGAAGCAAGCAATCGACAACGCG